>JAITKD010000121.1 GCA_031278575.1 Spirochaetaceae bacterium
CCGGTGCCGTCCGGTGGCGGCGAAAAAAGTCCATTCCGCCACATTACAGGCGTGATCGGCGATCCGCTCCAGGTACTTGATCACCATGAGCCAGCTCAGGGACTCGGCGGCCAGGTCCGGCGACTTTTCGACCTGTTCCGCCAGGTGTTCCCGGATTTTAATAAAGTATTTATCCACCCGCTCATCACTGTCAATCACCGAATTAGCCATGATCTCATCTTTTTCCACAAAAGCCCTGATACCGCGGTCAAGCATATTCCCGGTCTGATCCATCATGTGGTCCAGCTTTTTTATTTTAATCCGCCTTTTTTTTAAAATCACGGCGTATTTGGCCAGATCCACAATCTGAGCCCCGATACGGCCCAGATCGGTGATCATCTTCAGGGTCCCCGCCACCAGGTACAGGTCCCGGGCCACCGGCTGTTGGGTGAGGAGCAGGTGCATACAGAGGATCTCGATATCCCGCTCCATTTGGTATAACTCCTCATCCCGGGCCACCACTTCCTCCGCCGCCGCCTTATCCCCGGCAAGCAGGGCTTCCCGGGCCAGGGCAAAGGTTTCCCCGATCCGGCTTCCCATTTTGAGCACCAGGTCGTCGATTTTTTTCAACCGGAGTGAAAATTCCTTCCGCATCCGCCACACTCCTCTATGGAAGCGCTGATTTATTCAATCGAGAATAAATCGGCGCTGCTTTAACGTAGAATAGGGTGTCCGGAAATCCCGGTTTCCGGACACGTCCGCTCGGTAAACGGCCCCATCCCCCTTACCCGAATCTTCCGGTAACATAATCCTCGGTCCGCCGGTCCCGGGGCCGGGAAAACACCTGTTCCGTTTTGTCGTATTCCACCAGTTCCCCCAAAAGCAAAAAGGCGGTCCGGTCCGATATCCGGGCGGCCTGCTGCATATTGTGGGTAACGATGATAATGGTGTACTGTTCCTTGAGTTCCGCCATGAGGTCTTCGATCTTGAGGGTGGAAATAGGGTCCAGGGCCGAGGTGGGTTCATCCATCAGGATGAGTTCCGGCCCCACCGCCAAAGCCCGGGCGATACAGAGCCGCTGCTGCTGCCCCCCGGAAAGGGCCAGGGCGCTCTTTTTAAGCCGGTCCTTTACCTCATCCCAGAGGGACGCGGACCGCAGGGACCCCTCAACGATTTCGTCCAGCCTTCCCTTTTCCCGGATCCCCTGGGTCCGGGGGCCAAAGGCGATATTATGGTAAATGCTCATGGGAAAGGGATTGGGTTTTTGAAACACCATGCCCACCCGCCGTCTGAGGCGGTCCACATCCACCCCCGCATCGTATATATCTCCGCCGTCCAGGCTGACCCTGCCCGAAATCCGAAAATCCTCCGCCAAATCGTTCATCCGGTTCAGGGTTTTAAGGAGGGTGGATTTTCCGCACCCCGACGGGCCGATCAGGGCGGTGATCTCCTTGTCCCGGAAATCCATGCTTATCCCGTGGAGGGCCTTAAAAGCGCCGAAAAATACGTCCAGGGATTCGGTTTTTATCTTTACCATAGCGCGTCCTTAAATCCGGGCAACCCGCCGGGCCAGCGCCGCGGAGAGCCAGTTCATCCCCGCGGTCAGGGCCAGGAGTACCACCGCCGTGGCGTTTGCCTCGTTGGTATAAAGCCCCTCGCTGGACAGGGCGTACAAATGGACCGCCAGGGTCCGGCCCGAGGAGAGGAGGTTCCGGGGGATCTGGGGCACCGTACCGGCGGTGTAGATCAGGGCGGCGGTCTCCCCCAGGATCCTCCCGATGCCCAGGATCACCCCGGCGAGGATCCCCGGCCCCGCCGAGGGGAGGAGGATCGCAAAAATCGTACCGAGCTTTCCCGCCCCCAGGGCAAAACTCCCCTCCCGGTACGCCTGGGGAACCGAATGGAGGGCCTCCTCACTGGTCCGGATGATCAGGGGCAGGATCATGATCGCCAGGGTAAAGGCCCCGGAAAGCAGGGAATACCCCCAGCCCAGGGAGGTTACAAAAAAAAGGAGGCCGAAAAGACCGTAGACGATGGAGGGGAACCCCGCCAGGGTCTGCGCCGCGGCCCGGACCATCCGCACCAGGGAACTGCCGGATTTGGCGTATTCCGCCAGGTAAATCGCCGTGGCTATCCCCAGGGGGACGGCGATCACCAGGGACAGGACCGTTATCAGGAGGGTGTTGATCAGGGCCGGAAGGAGGGATACGTTTTTGGTGGTATACACCGGGGACCACAGGGAACGGTTCAAATGGGGAATGCCCCGGATCATGATATAACCGATAATCAGGAGGAGGAGGGCAAAGGTGAGGGCGGCGAAGCCCACCACCAAAATCCGCAGGACCGCCGAGAGGAGGTCCCGTTGTTTCACTATCCGGGGCTTCACTGTTTCCCCCTATAAAAGACCACGGTTATGTTGAGGAGCAGGACCAAAACAAAAAGCACCAGGGCGGTGGCGAACAGGGCCCCCCGGTGCAGATCCGAGGCGTAACCCATTTCAATCACGATATTGGAGGTGAGGGTTCTCACTCCCTTTAAAATCCCCGTGGGGATCCGGGCCTGATTCCCCGCCACCATGATCACCGCCATGGTTTCTCCGACGGCCCGGCCTATCCCCAGGATGATCCCCGCGCCGATCCCCCGGCCCGCCGCGGGGAGTACCACGAAAAAGAGGCTCCGTTCCCGGCTGGCCCCCAGAGCCCGGGCGTTTTCATAATACGCATTCGGTACGGCCCGGATTGCCGCTTCGCTGACCCCGATAATCGTGGGGAGGATCATGATCCCCAGGATGACCGAAGCGGTGAGGAGGCTCATCCCGGTCCCGCCAAAGAGGTTCCTCACCAGGGGAACCAGCACGACAAGGCCGAAAAACCCGTACACCACCGAGGGTATCCCCGCCAGGAGGTCCGTGGCGGGTTTCAACAGCCGGTACAGCCGGGCCGGGCAATAGTTGGCCAGGAAAACCGCCGCGAAAATTCCCACGGGGATCCCCACGATCATAGCCCCGGCGGTAACATAAAAACTCCCCAGGATCATGGGGAGGATCCCGAATTGGGGGGGTACGTCCGAGGGGGACCAGTCCTTCCCCAATACCAGGGGAAAAAAGCCGATTTCCCCCACCGCGGGGAGCCCGCCGGCAAAAAAATAAACGCATATCAGGAGGAGGACCAGCACGGAAACTATCGCCGCCCCCTGAAAGACCCGTTGCATGATCCCGTCTTTGTCCATACCCTGTCCTTTCCCCATCGGGATACCCCGGACGATAGGTCCGGGGTTGCGCCGGCTTTTAAAGCCCTTCCCAGGAGCTGAGTTCGCCGGTAAAAATCTGTTTTACCTGGGCGGAACTCAGGCCGTTCAGGGGGTTGCCGGGATTGACGATCACCGCGATCCCGTCGATGGCGATCACCGTGGGGGTAAGCTGGGCCTTTTCCGTGTCCGAAAGCTCCCGGGAGGCCATACCAATATCGCAGGTGCCGTCAACCGCCGCTTTAATGCCGGTGGAAGAATCGCTCATCTGGATCTCGATGACCGCGCCGGGGTTGCGGGCCAGGTAGGCCTCCCGGAGCTGCTCCATCACCGGGGTAACCGAGGAAGATCCGGCGACTACCACCCTCCCCGATGAGGCGCCGGTATAGGCCGGGGCATTGGCGGCCACGGGGATATACCCCTTGGCAACCACCGCCTGCCCTTCCCGGCTTAACATAAAGGCGATAAAATCCTGGGCCGCGGCGCCGGCGTTTCCCTTGACGGCGATATTAAAGGGCCGGGTGATCTTATACGCGCCGTTTTCCACATTGGCGATGGACGCGGCGTTCCCGTCTATGTTCAGGGCCTTAACCGTGGCGTTCAGGGAACCCAGGGACACATAGCCGATGGCGGCGGGGTTTCCCGCCACCGCGGACAGCATAATATCGGTACGGTTGGAGATCACCGCCTCTTTGGTGGTCTTATCCACCCGCTTACCCGCGCTGTCCCGTTCCTCGATCTTAAAAAGCTCGATAAAAGCGCCCCTGGTCCCGGAACCGTCCTCCCGGCTGATGACGGTAATTTCCGCAAGGGCCTTTTCCGTAGCCCCGGATCCGCCCTGGGTTTTCCCTCCGGCAAAGACAAAACCCGGCAGTAATAGGATAAGGCCTAAAATCACTAATCCCTTAATTTTCATTTTTCCCTCCATGAAACAAAAAATTACGGCTAATTATCTTAACCAAAGAAAAAATAAAGGGGGAAAGTAAAAAACAGAGATAAGCATTGTAAAATTTAGGTAAAATACCGGTTGGGCCCCCGAATGGGGGGGTATATTATCGTTTGTGCCGGTTTTGTGCTGTTTTGTGCTATTTGATACGGTAAGGAACTGTATATAAATAACGTTTACAAGTTAGTGGATATAGTATAATTCCATTCACCATGAAAATCAGCATTTGTAATATTGATTTCACTGAAAGCTTCATCACTGATTTTTATGCCTGTCTCATACTCGGATTCGTCAAGAACACAAGTAACCGTCAGACCGGAGGATGTTGTGGTTGCCCCAATCAGCGAAACCACAAGCGCCGTGCTGGTAAGCGGGACACCCCGCCAATTCTTGGAGATGAACGCAAACAAACGGTGTTCAATTTTGTTCCATTTGCTTGTACCGGGAGGGTAACGCGGTACCGTTATTTTCTTCTTGATTTCATTGGCCAGCTTTTGAAGCTCGTATTTCCAAAGTCTGTTCCGATAACCGTTGCTGCCACCGCAATCAGCGGTGATGA
>JAITKD010000158.1 GCA_031278575.1 Spirochaetaceae bacterium
TAGGGAAACGCTGATTAACTTGACGCTCATCATCGTTGCCCTATGTATTTGCTCATTTCATTACGCAAATAGGGTAAACTTTGTTTACCTTGCGTTAAAGCAGCGCCGATTGCGCCAACGCGGTTGGCGAATTCTCGATTGAATAAATCAGCGCTTCCTTAGGGATTCGGATTTACGGCGGCCGTCCCCAAGGGATTTTTAAGGACATCCCGGTGGAGGACCAAAAGGACCCGCCCTTCCCGGAGGAGCCTCCGGTTTTCTTCGGACGAAATGATGAGGAGGGCGTCTTCCCGGTCTATGATCGGGTCCGTGGGGCGGCTCCCAAAGACCCCCCGGGCGATGATCCGCAGGGGGTCGGGACCCACCAAATCCAAAAGGTCCCCCTCAAGGCCCGAAGGGGTGGGGCGGAATATGGCGGTTTCGGAGGCATAACGGACCATCCCGTTGGTTTTACCTGCCCCGGGTTCCAGCATATTCCGTTCAAAGATCAGGTTCATTTCGGTATCCCAGATTTTAGGGAAAAGACAGGGCAGGGGAAGGGCCCGGATGTTTCTTCCGTGGACCGGTAATTCGCTATCCGCGATAATGATGATCCCCGTATGGGCCTTTACGGGGACCGGGGTGAGGGTCCGCATAATTTCCGCGGGACGCCGGTGGCGGATAAAGGCGGCGCCGATAGTATTCATGTTGATGGTATGTTGGGAGGATATGGAAACCAGGTCCGCCGACAAAGCGGGGGGAACCTGCCGGGCGGAACGGACAAAACCGCCGATATCCGAAAGGGGTAATTCCCCCCGGTTTATCATATCCTCCAAGGTTCCCGAGGAATCCACGGGGAGGGACAACAGATAGGGCCGGATCAACCGGGGATATTCGATATTGAGAATCTCCTCCCCCCGGGATCTTCCTATGGGAATCCGGATCCCCGCGGAAGACAAGTTCACGGTTACGGTGGCGTTAATTTCCATCCGGTCCCATTCGATGGAACCCCGGATATCCGCCCCGGCGTCTTCGGCGCCTCCCCAGCGGGCCGCCAGAAAGAAAAAAATCCATACAATAAATTTTTTCATACCCCTATCTTATCGGCGTTTTCAGGGTTCTTCCTTCATGAAGGATATCATTTAAGGACATCCCATTGGCTTCCGCGAGGACTTCCGGGTCCACGTTATAGGCCAGCGCTATGGACCAAAGGGTTTCCCCCCGTTTTACCCGGTAATTTTCCGTGAAAGCCGGGGAAGAAGACGCCGCGTATTCCTTCTTATAAGGCTCGATATCTTTAAACGCGGGGATAAGCAGTTGGAAACCGATTTTGAGGAACCGGTCTTGGATACCGGGGTTAAAAGAGCGGATCTGATCCACGGATACACCGTAATGCTTGGCCAAGGCCGAAAGGGTATCTCCGGATTTGATAGTATAAATATAATATTTGACGAGGCCCAGGTCCTTCCGATCCAAAACAGCGGTGATTGCCCCGGCATAAGCGGCGGGAACTTTAAGTTCATAGCGAGGATCCGGCGGGGTTATCCGGTGGAGGAGTTCCCTGTTCGCCTCTTTGAGTTTTCGGGGGTCTATCCCCGCCTGTTCCGCCAGTAATTCCACATCCACGGTTCTTCCTACGGTAACTTTGGTCCATTGGGGATCCTCCGTCCAGAACGGTTCCAGGCCGAAACGCCGGGGATTGGAAAGGATATAGGAAACGGCGAGTAACTTGGGGACATACTGGATGGTTTCGCTCTTAAACTGTTTCTGTTCAGCCAGGAGCCAATAATCGGTGATCCCCGTCCGGGTTACAATCCGGCGTATCGCTCCCAGTCCCGCGTTGTAGGCTGCCAGGGCCAGGGACCAGTCCTTAAAATACCCGTAATTTTCTTCCAATTTATTGAGGGCTCCGATAGTGGACTTCCAGAAATCCATCCGCTCATCCAACAAATCGGTTACCCGCATATCAAAGGGCGCCATACTGTTCTGCATGAACTGCCAAAGCCCCGCGGCGCCGGCCCTGCTTTTTGCCGAAACCGTATAGGCGGACTCAATCACCGGAAGGTAGAGGAGTTCCGGGGGAAGATCCCGCCGGGCTATCTCCTTGCGGATAAAGGCCAAATAAGGACCTCCCCGTTTTATGACCCCGTTGAGCCATTCAATTCCCCCGGGAGTTGAATACTGACGGATATACTTTTGGGTTAATTCCCGTTCTATCCCCGGTATGGAGGGGAGGACTACTCCATCATGGGAGCGGAATCTGCCCGGCCGGGCGGCGGCCGTACCCGTTTGCCGCAGGGGGCGGTCCCCGATTACCGGCTCAGAGTACTCCGGGAGAACCGTCTCCCGGATAAAAACCGGGAGTTCCCGGACCGTTTCCGCCGCCAGGGGTACTAACGCTGAACCCAGGAGCCGGAGAAAAAGGAGAAGTCCCCGGGCGGGGATTTTTTTTATCCAAAACCGGCCGGGGAAAGAGCCGCGGGGTTCTTGAACAAGGCCGATGGCCGGAAGGTTCATCAGAATTTTTCTCCGTAATATACCCCGGCCCACTCCCAACGTCCGTGAATGTCGGGATCCAGGGGGAAGTTGATCTTCCGAAAATACAGGTACCAGGTAGGAATACCCTGGGACCAGCCCCAGGTCCGTAAATATGCCTCATTGGCATTGGAAGCGGC
>JAITKD010000173.1 GCA_031278575.1 Spirochaetaceae bacterium
ATGCGCTCGGTGGCAACTATAAAAGCCCTGACCCCCCTGCGGGTGATGTCTATTTCCAATAAGGCCCTGCGGGAAATTTATAAAATCGATCTTAAAACTTTTTCCCTCTTGATCATGAACCTGGCCCGGGATCTCTCCCGGCGCCTCCGGCATATGGATGAACGGATCATGAAAGAGCGTCCGCTGCCTTAGCGCTTATCCGGGAATAAGGCCAGGATGAACCGGAATCAGATTTCTCCAGACAACAACCGCACAGGCAAACTCTACCAGTGCCCGGTAATTCCTTGCTTTCTTCTCATACCTCACCAGCAGTTTCCTGAACCGGTTCATCCACGAATGTTTATCACCACGGACACGGAAAAGACGGCGCGGCAAATCATCCTGGCCTATGAGATGAGGCCTGAGATAGAGGAGGACTACCGGCAACTCAAGGATTTCTGGCAATTGGAGGATTTCAAGAACAGGAAACTATCGCTTATCGCGTTTCATATAGTGTGTACGCTCTTGGGGTATCTGCTGTTTCAATGTATGTGGGGAGTGAGGAAGGGAAGCGGTGGGCGGGGCAATCGCTGCCGGTGATAGTGACGACTTGGGAGCGGAAACGGGGGAGTCCCGCCCCCGCTGGGTTCGGTCATTGTGTACGGCGGGGGGAGTTTTGGTATATTTGCCTTTCCGTTCGTATGGTTCGTGGTTAAAAATTCCTATGCGTTCAGGGTCGTCTTTTTTACTTCCAGCTCCTCCCATTCACGGGTCCTTGCATCGATCTCCGCGGCGGCCTCCCGAAGCCGGGCCTGTACCTCCCGGACCTTTTCCCCGTTGGAATAGATCTCGGGCCGGGCGAGGCACGCCTCCAGGCCGGCCTTTTCCGCCTCCGCCTCCGCGACGCGCCGGAGGAGTTCCGCCTCCTCCCGTTCCAGCCGCCGGATCCGGGCCTGGCGCTGTTTTGCCGCCTCCCGCTGTTCCGCCGAGGCGGGGGCCTTTCCCCCGGCCGCGGGAACCCCGGCGGTTCCCCGCCCTTCCAAAGGAGGACTATCCGCCGGCGTTTCCCCTCGGGCCTCCCGTTCCCGGCGGTCCAGGTAGTAGCCGTAGTTCCCGTAGAAAAGCCGGGGGATCCCTGAACCGCCGGGGGAGATTTCCAGGGTTTTGGTGGAGAGGGCCTCCATAAAAGCCCGGTCGTGGGAGACAAAGACGATGGTCCCGGCGAATTTTTTCAGGGTGTCCAGGAGTATGTCCTTGGAATAGAGATCCAGGTGATTGGTGGGTTCGTCCAGGATGAGGAGGTTCATGGGTTTAAGGAGCATTTTAAGGAGGGCGAGGCGGCTTTTTTCCCCCCCGGAGAGGACCGAAATAGGCTTATACACATCGTCCCCCCGGAAAAGGAAACTCCCCAGCATATCCCGCACCTTGGGAATAAGCGCCGTGGGGGCCTCGGCTTCCATAAATTCCAGGACCTTTTGGGCCCCCGTCATGGCTTCCGCCGCATCCTGGGAAAAATACCCCGCCGCGATACCCGCGCCGTATTGGAAGCGCCCCTCAAAATCCCCGTCGGATCCGGCGAGGATCCGCAGCAGGGTGGTTTTCCCCGTGCCGTTGGGGCCCACCACCACCAGCTTTTCCCCGGATTCCAGGGTGAAGTCCAGGCCGCTAAAAACCCGCAAGGCTCCGTAACGTTTACCCAAGCCCGTTACCGTCAGGGCGATACGGCCGGCGTGGGGGGGCGGCGGAAAGGCGATGCTGATCTTCTTAAAGGATTCGGGGATCTCGATCCGTTCCATTTTTTCCAGCCGCTTAATGAGTTCCTGGGCAAAAGCCGCCTTGCTGGCCTTGTACCGGAACCGGCGGATAAGCCCCTCGGTCTTGGCGATTTCTTCCTGCTGGGCTTTGTACCGGGCCATAAGGCTTTCCAGTTCAATCCGCCGGACCTCCTCATAGGCGGTATAGTTCCCCGTGTACCGGGTGAGGGTCCCCTGGAAGAGTTCATAAACTTCCTTTACCGTTACATCCAGAAAATACCGGTCATGGGATACCATAAGGTACCCCCCGGAAAAGTCCCGGAGCCACCCCTCAAGCCAGGAACGGGCTTCGATGTCCAGGTAATTGGTCGGTTCGTCCAGGAGCAGGATGTCGGGATTTTCCAGAAGCGCCTTGGCCAGGGCTATCCGCATCTGCCAGCCCCCGGAAAACTCCTCCACTTGCCGGTCCGGGTCGGCGGGGGAAAACCCCAGGCCGGTTAACACCAGGGAAATATGCTGATCCCGCCGGTAATAACCGGAATTTTCCACCTCCTCCTGGAGGCGCTGGTGTTCTTCCAGCAGGGCGGCGGTTTTCCCGTCGTCCCGGACCGCGGTTTCCAGGACCCTGCCCAGGTTTTCCATTTCCGCCAGCAGGGAAAGCGCCGGGGCATAGGCGGTTTCCGCCTCCTCCCGGAGGGTCCGGCCCCGGTGAAGGATCCCCGATTGGGGGAGATAGGAAACCCGGCCGGATTTCTGAAGGGCCCGCTCCCCCGAATCGGCGGGGATGTCTCCGGCGATTACCTTCATCAAGGTGGACTTCCCCGAACCATTGGCCCCGGTCAAAGCGGCCTTGGACCCGGCGGTGAGGTGGATGCTGATGTCCTTGAGAATATCCCGGTCGCCAAAGGCAAGGGACGTTTTGGTAATCTGGATGAACGCCATGGATCAGCTTTCCGTTTTCATAAAATAGATAATAATCGGTGAAGCCGCCCGGTGGGTAACGGTAGATTCCTCTACATTACCGGGGGGTACATACTCCAAACGGATCCCCTGAGCGTCCAGGGTATACAAAAAATTGACTACCGTCCCGGGGCTTCCGATTCCGTTAAAATGAAACGCCAAAGCCCCGTCGTAGCGGCTGGTCAGGGAAACATCCAGGAAAAGCCCCATATCCACCGTTCCGTTACCCAAAGAGGCGGGGGAAATGACCTGGGGGATGAGGAAGTCGTAATTCGACCAGGTAAAAGTCCCCTCCGCTCCAAAGGAGAGGGACCCGTAATTAGTGCTGGTATAGTTTGGGCCCTGGATATAGAGGATTTCAAAAAGGGCCTCCCGGCGGCCGAGTTCCTGGGTGATAATATCCGTTACCGTCGAGGACAGGGTTACAAAAAGCAGGGTCTGAAGGGCGCCCTTGTTTTCGGTGTACTGTACCGCCAGGGTAGTATCCGTCTGGAGGCTCATCTGCAGGGAGGCCCCCTCAAAGCGCCAGGCCCGGTTCCCGGTACGCCGGATACCGGAATAGGAGAAGATTTTATCCACATTGGGGTGATATATCCGGGCAATACCCGTTTCATGGCCGGGTAAAAACTGCCATTGCTTCGCGAATTCTTCGACATTTATTTTTTTTTCCAAAATCATGGCAAGGTAGAATTCGGGGGACCAGGTTTTGGACAAAACATATTCCAGCTCCGGGTCCGGAGCATCTTCCGTGGTATCCGCCTTGGCCGCCAAGACCCCTTCGGTATGTTCAAATAATTTGAGCCGGTATGAAAAACAGTACCCGACGGTACCGTCTTCGGTAAGCACCCGGAACCAGTCGCCGGGAAGGGGCTCTCCGGTGGTACTTATGGCGGGGATCCCCTCTTCCCGGGAGAGGATCTTGATTATCTGGCCGAGTTTAAGGCGGTATACCCGGCGGGCATTGTTATCCGGGGCATCCCGGATAGGAAGTCCGTCCTGCAAAATTTCGGCATAGGTTTTGGCATATTCGGAAAAGGCAGCGGCGTATTTTCGGGCGGCGCTTTTGGTTCTCCGCATTTCAAGCTGCCAGAGGGGAATTTCAAATTTGTTATTTCCCTTTTCCCCGGTCCGGTATTCATTAGGAATCCCCGCCACCCAAACCTGGTTTAAATTGGACTTAATATAGACCGGCAGGATCGTCCCCGAAGGTACCACGGGGTCTTCCGTGGACCATAACAGAACCCCCCAGCCTAAATGACCGGTACAGGAACCGAACAAAACACCGGACCCGCATACCGCCCAAAGTAACACGCGCCGGAGTACGGCCTTGGCCTGGGTTACCGGAGCTTTCGTTTCTTTATTTTCCATAAACCATCCTCAACACGGTAGTTTTACCTTTACCAGGATTTTTCCCGGTAATAGGGGCGCATTTCCGGCGCAAGCGCCGGAAACCGGGCTTTCCGGGGCTCCGCTCCGCTCCGGTCCCGGCGCTATGCGCCGGGACTGCTTCGCACCCCTCCAATCCCTTGCGCTTTTCGTACCCGGCGGCTTTTTCGGCAATTATCGGCCGTTAACGGTAAAATTGCCGCCCTCAACACGGCCGCTTGACAAACAAAGCTTCCCTTCAATACAAATAACCTCGCCGGGCCATTGAATTTTAAAACCGCCTCATTCCTTTGACCACTGCCGCAGTTTTCCGGCGGTCCAGTGGGAAAGCAAAAGCTGTACCCGGCGGTAGATTTTGATGTCGTCATCCAGGACCGCTTCCGCAAACACGATCTGGGATATGGTATCGGTTAAATTACCGGGGAGTTCCAGGATCCACCGGGAGAGGAGCGCCCCGTTCAAGTGTTCCACATAGGCCGAAACAGCCG
This sequence comes from Spirochaetaceae bacterium, assembly GCA_031278575.1. Lineage (GTDB taxonomy): Bacteria > Spirochaetota > Spirochaetia > Treponematales > Breznakiellaceae > JAIRMO01. The sequence goes on from JAITKD010000173.1 coordinate 4,568, forward strand.
GGGGCAGCCCCCGGGCCTGTTTGTCCAACAGGGCCTTTTTGGAATTTTTGTCCGGCCGCCGCTTATTACCGTGGGTGGAGGCGTAAAATTCAAAGGCCGATTCCGCTTCGTCCTTACAGAGGGTCGTAATCTGGAATTCATCCTCCAAAAAACGGACCAGCAGGGGGTAGAACTGATTCTGTATCCGCAAAATACTCGCCATGGCCAGGATTACCTCATCCCTAAGATAGGGCGGAGGATCGGCTTCCTTGAGGATGTCCAGAAGCAGCGGAAGGAACTTGGGGGCCCCGTAGATCCCAAAGGCCTCCACCCCCATTATTTTGAGCCGGGGGTTTTTGGTGTTAAGGATTATCCGTTCTATTTCG
>JAITKD010000175.1 GCA_031278575.1 Spirochaetaceae bacterium
GAGAATAAATCGGCGCTACTTTAACGTAAGGTAAACAAAGTTTACCCTATTTGCGCAATGAAATGAGCAAATACATTAGGGAAACGCGATTAGCGTCAAGTTAATCAGCGTTTCCCTAAAGCCCGCTCGTGTTTTGGTAGAGGCTCGGTTTTGAGGAAATTACAGGGGGTGTTTAATGTCACGGCCAGTTACGCTTTTTACCGGACAATGGGCGGATTTGGGGTTTGATGAATTATGCGGCAAGGTTAAATCCTTTGGGTACGATGGGGTGGAGATCGCCTGTTGGGGGGATCATCTGGATCCCAAAAGAGCCGCGGAGGATCCCGAATATATCAACAACCGCAAGGGAATCCTTGCCAAACACGGGCTTACCTGTTGGGCCGTCAGCGGCCATCTTCCCGGCCAGTGCGTGGGGGACCTCTGGGATCCCCGGCTTGACGGTTTTGCCCCGGCCCAATACGCGGGGCAGCCTGAAAAAATCCGGGAGTGGGCCATCCGGGAGATGAAGTATATCGCCCGGGCCGCCCATAATTTGGGGGTTACGGTGGTAACCGGCTTTATGGGGAGCCCGATCTGGAAGTACTGGTATTCCTTCCCCCAGACCGGGGAAGACCTGATCGATAACGCCTTTAAGGAAATTGTCGAACTCTGGAATCCGATTTTTGACGAATACGACCGGTACGGGATCAAATTTGCCCTGGAGGTCCATCCCACGGAAATAGCCTTTGATTATTATACCGCGGAGCGGCTCCTTAAGGAATTTAACCGCCGCCCCACCCTGGGTTTCAACTTTGATCCCTCCCATCTTATATGGCAGGGGGTATCCCCCCATGTTTTCCTCCGGGATTTTAAAGACCGGATCTACCATGTCCACATGAAAGACGCCGCCCTTACCCTGGACGGCAAGGCGGGGATCCTCGGTTCCCATATAACCTTTGGCGATACCCGGCGGGGCTGGAATTTCCGTTCCCTGGGGCACGGTAATGTGGATTTTGAGAACATCATCCGGGAACTCAACGCGATGAACTACCAGGGGCCCCTTTCGGTGGAATGGGAAGATTCGGGAATGGATCGGGAATACGGCGCCAAAGAGGCCTGCGAATACGTGCGGAAAATTGATTTTTCGCCCTCCCAGGCGGCCTTTGACGAGGCCTTAAAGAAATCGTAAATTCCGCGCGCATTTCAGCCCGGTTTGCTTTTCCGGTTTCTTGTGGTTTGTTGAAACTGAGAATTGCCGGCGGCATTTGAAACACCCGTTTCAAAATCCGTTTTTTACGGCAGGATTTTTTCGGAGCGTACTACTATGGATATTTGGCAGGAAACGTTTCCCCTGCGTTTTGGGAACATCGACCGGTCGGATCGCCTGACCCTGGCGTCCACCTTTGACTTTTTCCAGGAGGTAGCCATTAGCCATGCGGAAAACCTGGGGGTTGGGCGGGAGGCCCTGGCCCGGACCGGCCAGGGCTGGATACTCTCCCGGATTTCGGTTTTTCTGGAACGCCGCCCTCAATGGGGAGAAACCGTCACGGTGCGGTCCTGGCCCCGGGGCTGGGACCGGCTTTTTGCGGTCCGGGATTACGATATCCGGGACGCCTCGGATACTCCGGTGGTCCGGGGCCGCGGTAACTGGCTGATCCTGGATATTGAAAAGCGGCGGCCCCTGCGGCCCCAGGCGGTGATGGAAACCCTGCCCCTAAATGAGGGGCTGGACGCCCTGCCCGGCGGGGCCGGCGCCTTGGATGCCCGGGACAACCTCGGTAAGGCCGGGGAACGCCAGGCCCGGTATTCGGATATCGATTACAATGGCCACGTCAATAACGCCCGGTATATCCAATGGATTCAGGATGTTACCGATCCGGAGGTTCTGGAAAAGGCCGGGCAAATGCGGTTTGATATCAACTACCTGCGGGAGATCAAAAGCGGGGAAACCATTGAAATCTGGACCGCCCCCATTCCCGATGCCGATACCCCGGATATACCCAAGGTAACCGCGGCGGTCGCTTATGAAGGCCGGGGACAGGAAGGGGGCCAGGCCGTATTCCGGGCGGAATTACGTCTCGGCTAGGATCCGGCGGGATCGGGGGCATACCGCGGCGGTTTTTTAAACCGGGACGGACCGGGAATTTTCCCGGCAGCCGGTCAACAAACGGAAGAGGTTATCCACGGTGAGGCGCAGATCGCTTTTGCAGCGGGCCCTGGCTTCCTGAAAGGGGATCGCCCGGCGGTTGGTGCTGAAGACCGCCCGGACCCCCTCGTCATAAACCCCGTCGATGTCGTCCCCGATGTCGCCTACAATGGCGATTACCGGGATTCCCTGTTTTTTCGCCCGCCGGGCCACGCCGATCACCACCTTGCCCCGCAGGCTCTGGGAATCGATCTTCCCTTCGCCGGTAAGGACCAGGCCGGTTCCCGGCAACAGACGGTCAAAATTCACCGTATCCAGGACGGTCTCGATCCCCATTTGCAGCCGGGAACCAAAAAAAGCGGCCATACCGCCCCCCATCCCTCCGGCGGCCCCCGCGCCGGGAAGGGCGGAAACGTCGATCCCCAGGTCGCGGATCACCGTCTGGGATACGGCGCGGAGTTCCCGGTCCAGGAATTCCACCATGGCCGCATCGGCGCCTTTCTGGGGGGCAAAAACAAAAGCCGCTCCCTGGGGGCCGTAGAGGGGATTATCAATATCACACATGGTGATGATCTCCGCGGATAACAGTTCCGGCGGCATCCCGGTTTTATCGATCCCCGTAATCCGGGAGAGGGTTCCCCCCCGGGGAATAAAATCCTTGCCGTCCCGGTCGAAAAAACGGACCCCCGCGGCCGCGGCGGCCCCCGCGCCGAAGTCATTGGTGGCGCTCCCCCCAAGGCCGACCACTATCTTTTTACACCCCCGCCTTGCCGCGTCCAGGATCAACTGCCCCACCCCGTAGGTGGTGGTCTGATCTACCTGTCGCCGGTCCCCGGCCAGGGGAAGCCCGGCGCAGGCGGCCATTTCGATCACCGCGGTGTTACCCCCGTCGATAAGGCCGTAAAAGCCCCGGATGTCTTCCAGGTAAGGCCCCTTGGCCGGGATAGTGATCTTTTCACCCCCCACGGCCGCCAAAAAGGAATCGACGCTCCCCTCACCGCCGTCGGCCACGGGAATAGAGATCACCTCCGCTTGGGGGTAATACCTGCGGATCTGTTCTTCTATGATTAAACAAATCTCCTGGGAAGTCATGGTGCCCTTAAAAGAATCGGGAATGAGTATAATTTTTTTCATGACAAAAGGCTCCTTATCATGGAGGTATGGGCCTTGTTTATCCATACTTCTTGGTTGACCAAATCCCGGGGCTGCCCCCAAGAACCGCTAAGGAAGCGCTGATTTATTCAATCGAGAATTCGCCAACCGCGTTGGCGCAATCGGTGCTGCTTTAAAGAAATTATAAGGCCAATCCGGGGAATTGTATAGATCGCGCAAACCGGATGCCCCCTTTGTTTTTATTCGGGAGTCCGGTTTAATACCTTGCTCCGGCTCAAATAACGTAACGCTTACAAAAAGGCATTAAACCAAAGCGTCCGCTCACCGGTTCACGGTGGAGGGTATAACCGGACCGGAGGCCCGCAACTTCCGCTCGAA
>JAITKD010000217.1 GCA_031278575.1 Spirochaetaceae bacterium
ATCCCCCGACGGAATGACCACGAAAAACCCGATCCCTGGCCCTGTTCGCCCGGGTGTTCCGGGAGACGGAACTCCGGTTCGTTTTCGAGATTCGCGGGCTGCGTCTTGCCGATGACTGGCTGACGTTTTACATTAAACCCAACGGTACAACCGCCTGGACGGCCGGAGCGGGCATATCCGGGGGGACCGGTACGGGTCGCGGATACTGGAGGGGGAGCCGCCGGAGGAGGAGGCCGGAGCGGGGGGGTACGGACCCTGGGGTCAGACCCCGGTCTGGGGAACCGGCGATCCACCCCGCTTTTCCCCTCCTATTCCCCCCTTCCCCCGCGCCCGGATAAGCGGCGCCAATCCGCCCGGGGTTCCGTAGTAGTTCCCCTGTCCACCCCAAACCGAAAACGCGCCGGGGAAAGGTCTGTCCTGAAACAGGCGGGCAATTTGAATGGTGGGTCACGTTTAGGGCAAGCGCGAACCGGAGGTTCGGCGGGGCATTAAACCAAAAAGGGCTGCGCCCTAATCAAAACGAGCGGAGGACTGTTTTTATCATACTAAATTGGCTATAATGTATAAACATAGGGATATGTCCTCATAAGAGGCGGTTCCATCGAACCGAAGGTTCGCACCAACCGGGTTTTGGAACCGGCTCAAAGGAAAGTTCGGAGAAGCGTATCGTGGAAAAGCGGGGAGTTCAAATTTTAGGAATAATTTCGGAGCATCAACGGATTGAAGTATCCCGGCTTTCCGAGTTATTGGGAGTTTCCCCGGTAACCATCCGTAAGGACCTGGACATCCTGGAAGAAAAGGGGTTTATCAAGCGGGAGCATGGGTTCGCCATCCTCGGTTCCATGGACGATATAAGCAACCGGTTGGCCTTCAACTACGAGATAAAGCAGCGGATCGCCCAATCGGCGGCGGCCCTGGTGAGGCCTGGGGAAACGGTGATGATCGAGTCCGGGTCCTGCTGCGCCGTCCTGGCGGAAGAACTGGCCATGCGGAACGGTAACATCACTATCGTAACGAATTCCGCATTTATCGTCCATTATGCCCGCAAACACCCCGGGGTACGGTTCCTGCTGCTGGGGGGGGATTACCAGAGAAGCTCCCAGGTGGTGGTGGGTCCCATTACCCGGACAAACGTGGAAGATTTTTTTGTGGATAAACTTTTCATAGGGACCGACGGTTTTAGCCAACGGACCGGCTTTACCGGTAACGACCATTCCCGGGCTGAAACCGTGCGGGATATGGCCCGGCAGGCAAACAAAACCCTGATCCTCACCGAGTCGGTGAAATTCACCCAACAGGGAACGGTATCCCTGCTGCCGGTAGAAGGGATCAGCGGGGTGTTTACCGACGACGGGATCCCCGAAGCCCAGGAAAAGTACCTGATAAGCCGGAACATAGCGGTTTACAAGGTACCCCTCCGCCTTCCCCCGCCGTGATCCCGGTATTTCCCCGGACAGGCTGCCGGCTGGAATTGCTGATGAGGCCGTACCGGCCGCTTTACACGCCGTCCCGGAAGGTATATACTGGGTGATTATGATATTTCCCCTAGAAGAACTCATTGAGCATGATGGTAATATGTATGAAATTACCTGCGCCGCTTCCCGTCGATCCTTCCAGCTTTCCATGCTCAGGGATCCGGAAATTGAAGAAAATGATGGTAAGGTGGTATCCTTGGCGGCCCGTCAGATCTTTACCCAAGAGATCGAATTCCGCATAGAAGAATAAGCCCCCGATGCCGGAAAAAAAACCGATTCCGGTATGTATCCTTCTGGGCCCCACCGCTTCGGGTAAAACCGAACTCGTTGAACGGCTTTTTCTGCCGGGGGATTTTCCCTGCCCGGTGGAGATTGTGTCCGCCGACTCCATGCAGGTTTACCGGGGTATGGATATAGGAACCGCCAAGCCGGAGGGGGAACTCAGGGCCCGGATCCCCCATCATCTCATTGACATTCGTAATCCAAGTGAACAGTTTAACGCCGGGGATTTTGTCCGGTTGGCCGATGACGCCTGTACCGCCATCGCCGCCCGGGGGGGCCTGCCGGTAGTGTCCGGGGGAACCGGCTTTTATATCAAAAATTTCATTCTGGGCCAGAGCGATGCCCCCCCCGCGTCCCCCCCCATCCGGGAGGCCCTTCGGGAAGAACTCCGCCGCCGGGGGGCCGGGGCCCTGATGCAAGAACTGGCGGCCTGCGATCCCCCCAGCGCGGCCCGGATCCACCCCAACGACACCTACCGGCTCCTCCGGGCCCTGGAGGTGTTCCGAAGTTCCGGCCGGCCCCTCAGTTCCTTTCCCCTCCCTTCCCCGGTAATCCCCCGGTCCGGTTATCGCTTTCTTATCCTGGGCCTTACCCGCCCCCGGGAAGAACTCTACCGCCGGATAGACCGGCGCTGCGCCGCCATGTTCCGCCGGGGGCTGCCCGGGGAGGTGGAAAGGCTTTTTGAAGCGGGATACGGCCCCGGAGATCCGGGGCTCTCGGCCATCGGTTATAAGGAATTTTTTGTGGAGTCCGGCCCCGGGGAATATGCCCTGTCCGGGGATATCCCCGGAGTGGAAGCCCTGGTCGCCCGAAACAGCCGCCGTTACGCCAAACGGCAGCTTACCTTTTTCGCCTCCCTTCCGGGACTTACCTGGATTTCCGCATCCGGGGATCCCCGGGGACAGGCCCGCCGGGCGCTGGAATCTTTTTTACGGACTTAATCCCCGGAACAAGGGTATTCTGGGGCTTCCCCAAAACTGAAGTTTTGGGAAAGCCCCTTCTTTCGGCAATTTTACCGTTACCGGCCTATGATTGCCGGAAAAGCCGCCGGGTACGAAGCGCGCAAGGGATTGGAGGGGTGCGAAGCAGTCCCGGCGCATAGCGACGGGACCGGAGCGGAGCGGAGCCCCGGAAAGCCCGGTTTCCGGCGCTTGCGCCGGAAATGCGCCCCTATTACCGGGAAAAATCCGGGTAATGGTAAAATTATTGGTATTCTTTTATACCGCCTTGAATAAGTTTTTTTTTAAGGATATTATGGGGGAAGGAGTTTAAAACAACCGATTTTTGAATCCGTTTAACTCGTTTATTAAAAATAATTTTAAAGATTTGCTATTCGTACAGCGGGCGATTTATTTATAAGTTCCCGTCCGGGGGCTTTTATTTATTGGGTATTTTGTATAAATTTAGAGTAGGGGGATGGAGAAACACACATGACGATACTTGGTATTTTATTGTTGATCTTTTTCGTAATTGTAGCGGTCTTGCTCATCCTTTTGGTGCTGATCCAAAACGAAGAAGGGGATAGTTTGGGGGGGATTTTTGCCGGCGGAAGCGGTTCCGCCTTTGGATCCCGGTCGGGTAATGTGTTGACCCGGGCAACCGGTATTTTAGGCGCCCTCTTTCTGGTGATCAGCGTCGGTTTAGCCCTCATTAACCGGACCCCCGGCGGTTCCGGCGTGGAATCGGCGCCTCAGGAGGCGGTAATAGAAGCGGACAGTAATTGGTGGCAGGGGGATGAAGTTGAAAATACCGAACTCCCGGCGGCGTCCGAATAGGTCAATAGTCGGGGGTTACGATCGATGTTCCTTTATGAGGTATTTCCGCCCGAATTAATCAAAGTGGGGCTTGAAGCGGAAGATAAGGAAGAAGCGTTTGAAGAAATGGTTGACCACTTCTGCCAGGCCTTTAAGTCAAATGCCCGGGAGGAGATCCTTGAAGCCCTGAGGCTTCGGGAATCAAAGATGTCCACCGGCATCCAGAAGGGCATAGCGATTCCCCATGGGAAAACCAACGCGGTTGATACGGTTCATGGTGTTTTAGGAATCTCAAAAAAAGGGGTCGATTACGATGCCCTGGACGGAGAACCGGTTTACCTGTTATTTATGATGCTGGCTCCGCAAAAGGATACGGAACAGCACCTGCGTATGTTAAAACGCCTGGCTGAATTGTTGGATAATCCCCAATTTTATACGGATCTGATTACCCAGGGTGATTCCCCGGGGGCTCATGGTATTATTAAAAAATATGAGGACGTACTCATTACCCTGGATTAAAAAGCAGGTTTTCCATGGATGAACAGGATGTGCTTCGGCATCTTTTAGAGGTTGAAGCGGAGGCTTCGACGCTGGTAGATGACGCTCAAGCCGAGGCGGATCGCCGTATTACCGAGGGGGAAAAGCGGAACCGTCGTTTATACGATGAACGGTACAGCCAGGAAACGGACCGCCTGGAGGTCCAATATGGAGAAAAAATAGCCCGGGTAAAAGAAGATTATAAAAAACAGCTCGATTTTTATCAGGATAGTCTTGACGCCATGCCGGTTAATACCGAGGCCTTTATCAGGACTATTGAAAGTTTCCTGGAGAAGGATTGTTAACATGACGGGATCCGGGGAACGGGCCTACGCCTTTGCCAAGGCGTGCGGGGCAATCGGAAAATCCTTTGTGGGAAAAGGAATTTCCCGGCTTAGTTCCGTAACCCGGCTTACGGAACTGGACCGGCTGGTATTTCCCCGGAAAACCCGGGACCTCCCGGAACGGGAACTCCTCGTGGACCTGGAACGGCGTATCACCGGACGGGCGGTGAAACAGATTGCCGCCATGGTGCGGTCCTTCTCAAATCCTCCGGAATTGCTTTTACGCCTGGTCAGGTCCTATGAATATGGCGATATCAAAAGCGCCCTAAGCGCTATCACCGGAGCGGAGGCAAAAAAACCGGAATTTACCGACCTGGGGGACTTCGGCACGGTAAATTTCAAGGCCTTTCCGGATCTTGCGGCCATGGTAACGGATACGGAATTCGCCTTCCTCCTGGAAGAGGATATCCACGCCGGCAAAGACGGCATCCTCCTTCAGACCAAACTGGATCGCCGCTATTATACCCTGCTGTGGAATTCCCTTTTTTCCCTGCCGGGAAAGGACCGGGCCGCCATTGAAAAGATCCTGGCCGAAGAAATCGCTCTCAGGAACGCGTCCTGGGCCTTACGGCTTAGGACCTATTACGGGATGTCCCCGGAGGAAATAAAAAATATCCTCGTTCCTATCAAAACCGGGAAAAAACATGGCTCCCGGGGCCCGTCCGATACCCAGGAGGTTCCGGGAGAAAGGACCCTGGCGGACGACGCCCTGGCCTCCCTGTCCATGGCCCTGGATAACCCTTCGGACTGGGAAAAATGGGGGCGGACGGAGTTTCTCAACCCTGAAAAGCCCGGGGCTCCCTGGAAGGCCGACCCCCGGTATTTTCAAAACGCCGCCGCCCAATACCTGTACCGCCTGGCCCGGCAATTCTTCCGCCGGAACCCCTTTTCCCTGGATACCGTTTCTTGTTTTATTAAACTCAAACAGTTTGAAGAGGACCTCCTGACCAGTGTCGCCGAAGGTCTCGGCCTGGGGTTGTCCGCCAAAGATGTGTTCGCCATGCTGGAGGTAGAACCATGATACGCCCCAGGAAGATGAAACAGATTGAACTTACCGTTTTAAGCCGGGATGTGGATCAGGTGATAGAATATTTGGGCCGCCGGGCGCTTCTGCACCTTTCCGCAGACGAGGAGGAGGCCCAAGGGGTGGTTCATGCCCTGGATACCGCGGATTACCGGCATATTCTGGAAAATCTGGAACGTATCAAGGCCGGGGCCGCCTATTTGGGCCTTCAGCTTCCCGAAGAACCCGAAGAATCGAGCCGCCTTCCCGGAGAAACCGAGGAAGCGCTTACCGATAAAATCACCGCGGCCATAGGGCGCTTGAGTAACCGGGAGGACGAGGAAAAGGGGGAAAAAAGAAAGGTTGAAGAAGCCCTGAACGAAGCCAGGGCGTTTGCCAATCTCAACGCGCCCTTTTCCGAATTGGACCAGCTCTCCTACTTGACCCTTCGGGTCGGACGGCTGGATCCTAAAAAACAAAACGAATTACGGGAAAATCTCGCGGACCGGGCGGTGATTATCCCCCTGGGGCAGGGGGCCTCCGATGAACCCGGGGACCGTATACTGGCCGCGGCTTCCCGGAAGGGCCGGTTTGCCCTGGATTCGGAATTAAAAAAACTGTCCTTTGTCCCCATCACCATCCCCGAAGGATATAAGGGGGTTCCCGGAGAACTGCTTTCGGGGCTTGAGGCCCGGCTCGCGGGGGTAAAGAGGGAATTGGACAAAATAACCGCCGAAAAGGTCCGGATGCGGGGCGAGTACGGGGGAACCCTGGCTTCTCTTGCCGCGGCCTACCTTATGGCGTCCCTGGTGGAACAGCTCAAAAAGAAGCTGCGGAGTACCCGGAGCGTTTATGTGTTATCCGGCTGGGCCCCGTCGGACGCGGTGCCCGGTATGGTGGAGGGTCTGGAAAAATGTACCGAAGGAAGGATAGCGATCCGGGCTTTTAACCCCGATGAAGTGGAGGAAATAAAGGAGGGTAAAAAAAAGGTTCCCGTTTCCCTGGAACACGGTTCCTTTGTCAAGGGTTTTGAAGGGGTGGTGTTCTCTTACGGGGCCCCTCTTTACGGAACCATCGATCCCACCCCCTTTGTGGCTTTCTTTTTTACGATCCTCTTTGGTATCATGTTTGGGGATTTGGGCCAAGGCCTGGTCCTCTTCCTCCTGGGGCTCCTTACCGGAAAAGGGGGGCCTAAGACCCTGGGGAAGTTCAGGAAGTATTCCGTCCCGCTGATTGCGGTGGGGTTGAGTTCCATGGTTATGGGTTTTTTAAACGGCGAAGTTTTTACCCACGAAGAGATCCTCACCGCCCCCACCAGGGCGATTACGGGTTTTTTTATGAACCTTACCGGTCAGACCGGGGAGCCTCCCGATCGGATTCTCCATCTTATGCCGGAAAAGGGCAGTATAGAAAAACTCTTTTATTTTTTCGGATTTACCCTCGCCGTGGGGATCCTCCTCAATTCCGTGGGGCTTCTGGTTAACATCGTCAATCAATGTACCCTTAAAAAATATGAAAAGGCCTTTTTCTCAAAAACCGGTTTGGCGGGGGTACTGCTTTTTTGGTATGCCGTTTTTATCGCCGTAAAGATCCTGGCGGGGGAGCGTTTTACCTGGTTTGACCTGGGGGGGGTGTTGACGCCGGCTTTTGGCATCTTTTTTGGTCCGGTGATATGGCGGATCATATCCGGGGAGCGGCCCATCCTGGAACAGGGGCTTATGGTTTTTATTATGGAAGGGTTTGTGGAAATCCTGGAAACCGCGTCGACCTATATCTCCAATACGGTGAGTTTTCTCCGGGTCGGAGCCTTCGCCCTGTCCCACGCGGTACTTTCCTTTATTGTGTTTACCCTTTCGGGGATGGTGTCCCACATCGCCGGGGGGCCCCTGTTTTCGGTGATTATCATGATCTTTGGGAACGCCGTGATAATCCTGCTCGAAGGCATGATCGTCGCCATTCAGGTGGTACGTCTTCAATATTATGAATTTTTCAGCAAGTTTTTTACCGAAACCGGGGTGGAATTTTCCCCCTTCCGGTTCCGCCGGGAGGCTGTTCCGGGTAAGGCCGGGAATTCCGATTGAAGCCGGTTCAAAATGTCATGTTTTGAAAGACAAGTTTTGCTTGTCAAGAACTATTAGTTCAAAGAGAACCCGCCCTGGGGCCGGTTTTCTCAGGTCTTTTTCAAAACCGGCCGGGTGGCGAAAGGGGCTCAAGATTTTGAGGAGTTATATGATGAAGCGTTTGGTTGTTTTATTCGCCCTGGTTTTTTGTGTCCTTTCGGGTACCGCGGGTTTTGCCCAGGAGACGCAGGGCGCCGCCGAGGCGGTATCCGAGGCGGCCCCGGGGAGTACTTCGGTGTGGAAGTATTTTGCCGCGGCCCTGGCGGTGGGGATCTCCTGTATCGCCGGGGGGATTGCGGTGGGGCAGATTGGATCGGCGGCCATGGGAGCCATGAGCGAAAACCCGGAGCTTTCCGGCAAGGCCCTGCCCTATGCGGGGCTTGCCGAGGGGATATGTCTCTGGGGCTTCCTGGTGGCCCTCCTGATCATGATATTCTAGAAACCGGTGGATTATTTTTTTATCGGGGATGAGGAACTGGTAACCGCTTTCCGGTTTGTGGGTATTGACGGAGCGGCCGTTACCGATGCCGGCCATACCCGGTCGGTTTTTTTAAAGATTACCCAAGGCTGGGATGAAACCGCCGGAACGGTACTCCCCAATTCCGAAAGCTGCCGGGTTTTGATCATGACCGAAGAAGCCGCGGATTGGCTGGGGGATGAACTTACCCAATGGCAGCTTTCCGGCCGTTATCCCCTGGTGGTGGAGGTTCCCGGTACCATGGGAAAACTGGAGGGCCGTAAGTCCCTGGTGGATTCCATCCGGGAAGCCATAGGAATACGGGTGTAGAGATTTATGGAAGAACTGCGATCAACAGAGATACTGGATCGGGAGATCCTGGAGGACGCCCGGAAAAAAGCCTACCGCGTCCTCAAAACCGCGGACGATACGGTAAAAAATGCCGGGGAACTTTGGAAAAAGAAAACCGAAGATGCCCTGGCCGATATAGGCCGGCGGTATACCCGCCGGGAAGAACAGGCCCGGGGGGAGATCATGGCCCGGCTCCCCCTGGACAAACGGAGGGTTCGCTCCGAAAAAGTGGAATCCTTTTTACAATCCGCTATGAAAGGATACCTGGAGGGTCTGTCCCGGGAACGGCTCCTCTCCCTTTTGGGAAGGGAACTGGCAAGACGGTTCCGGGAATGTCCTGAACTGGCGGACCTCCGGGAAGGGGGGATTCCGGTTATCTACCGGGGGCTTACCCGGGAAGAGGCCCGGGAGATTTTACAACGGGCGTTTCCCCAGGGGGGCTGGGTTTTAAAACCGGCGGAGCCCGGTTTTAGGCTGCCCGGAACCTTTCCCGCCCTGGTCGCCGACGCTCCGGCAATGCGGATTACCGCCTCCATCGACGGAATGGCCCGGGAATTGCTTGAGGATAAACGGGCGGAATTGGCGGCGGCCCTTTTTGGGGAGGGGGTCTTGGGTGATTGAAGGTAGGGTCAGACGAATTTCAGGCCCCATTATCCGCGCCGAGGGGCTCGGCGGGGCGGGTCTTTTTGACGTGGTGGAGGTCGGGGAAAAACGGATCATCGGGGAGATAGTCCGGCTGGAACAGGACGAAGCGGTGATCCAGGTATACGAAGACGAGACGGGTCTCAAGATCGGCGCTTCCGCCGTATCCACCGGAAGGCCCCTTTCGGTACTCCTCGGCCCCGGCCTCATCGGTACCATCTACGATGGGATCCAGCGCCCCCTGGAAGTCCTCTTTAAACAAAACGGGCCCTTTATGGCGTCGGGCAGCCGGGGGGAACCCCTGGATCCGGCCAAATCCTGGACCTTTGTCCCCGATCCGGATCTGACGGCCCGGTTGGCCGCGGGCGCCGGGGTGCGGGCCCTTCCGGGGTTGACCCTGGGAACGGTAAAGGAAACGGAAAGCATTACCTGTAAGATCCTGATCCCCCCCACTGTCCGGGAAGGGCGGCTGACGGAACTCATCCCCCCCGGGGACTATCCCCCGGATACGGTGGTGGCCCGGACCGACTCCGGGGAGGCCATCCCCCTGGCCCAATGGTGGCCGGTACGGATCCCCCGGCCCAGCGCGGAACGGCTTCCCCCGGACAAACCCCTGATCACCGGGGAACGGGTCATCGACGTGTTTTTTCCCCTCTCCAAGGGGGGAACCGCGGCCATCCCCGGGGGCTTCGGAACCGGTAAAACCATGACCCAGCACGCCATCGCCAAATGGTGCGACGCGGATGTGATCATCTATATCGGCTGCGGGGAACGGGGGAATGAAATGACCGATGTCCTGACGGAATTTCCCTGCCTGACCGATCCCCGTACCGGCAGGTCCCTCATGGAGCGGACCATCCTCATTGCCAATACCTCCAATATGCCCGTGGCGGCCCGGGAAGTATCGATCTACACCGGAGTTACCCTGGCGGAATTTTACCGGGATATGGGGTACCATGTGGCAATCATGGCGGATTCCACCAGCCGCTGGGCCGAGGCCCTCCGGGAGCTTTCGGGCCGCATGGAGGAGATGCCCGCCGAAGAGGGTTTCCCCGCGTACCTCCCCACGAGGCTCGCGGAATTTTACGAGCGGGCCGGACGGGTTCGCACCCACGGGGGGGCGGAGGGGTCTATCTCCATCATCGGGGCGGTTTCCCCGCCGGGGGGGGATTTTTCCGAGCCGGTTACCCAGCATACCAAACGGTTCATCCGCTGTTTCTGGGCCCTGGACCGGGATTTGGCCAATGCCCGGCATTACCCCGCCATAAGCTGGACGGACAGCTATTCCGAATACGCCGGGGAAGTGGAACCCTGGTGGGAAAAGGTGAACCCCCAGTGGGCCCCGGTACGCCAGGAAGCCCTGGATCTCCTTAAAAAAGAGCAGCGCCTGGCGGAGATCGTCCGGCTCATCGGTCCCGACGCCCTCCCGGATGATCAGCGCCTTATCCTCCTCACCGCGGAACTCCTCAAAAACGGTTTTCTCCAGCAAAATTCCTTTGACGAGGTGGATATGTACTGCGTTCCCGCCAAACAGGTACGGCTTCTGGAACTCATCATGGAATTCTATCAGCGGTCCCAGGCCTGTATCAAATTGGGGGCGCCTCTGTATAAGATCAACTCCCTCCCCATTCGGGAGCGGCTTTCCCGGCTCAAAAGCGAGATCAAAAACGATGATCCCGAGGGGCTTTTAAACTTTGAACGGGAAATGCGGGCATCCCTGGAAGAACTGGAACGGAGTTACCGGAACCGGGATATGCTATGATCGGTACTTTTAAGCGAATTACCCGCGGAGGTTTTGTATGAGGGGTATAGAGTACCGGGGGCTTTCCCGGATTGAAGGCCCGGTGGTGATCACCCGCCGGGGCCGGAACGTGGGGTTCAACGAGGTGGTGGCGGTTTACGGCCGGGATGAGGAGAAACGCCTGGGCCGGGTGGTGGATATGAGCGAAGACTGGACCGCCATTCAACTTTTCGGAAACAATACGGGACTGTCCGCCGACGACAGCCGGGTGGAATTTCTGGGAAAACCCATGGAACTCCGGGTGGGTACCGGTCTCTTGGGCCGGGTTTTTAACGGCCTCGGAGAACCCGTCGACGGTTACGGGAATATTTTTTCTTCCCTAACCCAGGACGTAAACGGCCTTCCTATCAACCCCTATGCCCGGACCTATCCCCGGGACTTTATCCAGACCGGGATCTCCGCCATCGACGGGATGAACACCCTCATCCGGGGGCAAAAGCTGCCGATCTTCTCCGGGAACGGCCTTCCCCACAACAAACTTGCCGCCCAGATAGTCCGGCAGGCAAAGATCCTGGGCGCCGGGGAATCTTTTGTGGTGGTTTTTTGCGCCATGGGGGTAAAATACGATGTGGCCCGGTTCTTTCTGGACGATTTTGAACGGACCGGGGTTCTGGCTAACGTGGTGGTGTTTCTTTCCCTGGCGGACGCCCCCTCCCTGGAACGGCTGGTGGCCCCCCGGTGCGCCCTGACCGCCGCGGAATACCTGGCCTACGAAAAAAATATGCACGTCCTCGTGGTGATGACCGACATGACCAATTACTGTGAGGCGCTCCGGGAGGTTTCGTCCATCCGGGGGGAGGTCCCCAGCCGCAAGGGTTATCCCGGTTACCTTTATTCCGATCTGGCGAGCCTCTACGAGCGGGCGGGGAAGATCCAAGGTTCCGCCGGGTCCATTACCCAGATACCGATCCTCACCATGCCCAACGACGACATCAGCCACCCCATCCCGGATCTGTCGGGGTATATCACCGAGGGGCAGATCGTCCTGGACCGGGAACTTACCCAGCGGGGGATCTATCCCCCGGTAGCGGGGCTCCCCAGCCTTTCCCGGCTTATGAAGGACGGCATAGGCCCCGGAATGACCCGGGAGGATCACAAGGATGTGGCCAGTCAGCTTTTCGCCGCCTATTCCAAGGTTAAATCCATCCGGAATTTAGCCTCCATCATTGGGGAGGAGGAGCTTTCCGAAGGGGATAAACAGTACCTCAAATTCGGTGAAAAACTGGAACAGATTTTTCTTTCCCAAGGGGAATTTGAAGACCGCGGCATCGAACGCACCCTGGATCTGGGCTGGAAGGTCCTCACGGAAATTCCCCGGGAGGAACTGTTACGGATCAAGCGGGAATATATTGAAAAATACCTGTTACCCGCCCAGGCCGGGGGGACGGAAAAAAAATAGGGCCAAGGGGATTGGTTATGGAAAAGGGGGAAGTTCCGCGTGACGCCGGCCCGTTTTTTCGTAAATCCCATGGACCATCGAATTATGAACAGGAGCAGGCGGTAAATTAAAATGGGAACGAGCGGCCGGCAGGATTTATGGGCCCTTATTGCGGACGCCTTTAGAAAAACTCAGTTTAAACTTCCGCAAGCCCCCGGGGAAAAGCCGGTCCTTAGCGGAGGACGGCTCTTTATCCCCCCGGCGCTGCTCCGGCGGGCCGCGGAGGAAGCCTTTAGTTCCCTGGCCTTTTATTTCCGGGAAAGCCACCTGGAGCTTCTCGCGGGACCCCTGTCCGACCCGGAGCTTTCCCCCAACGACCGGTGGGTGCTCTCCTCCCTCCTGGAAAACGCCCTCATCGCCGCCCGGGGGGAATTGGCCCTCTGTCAGGATACGGGGACCGCGGTGATCTACGGGTGGAAGGACGAGGGCGTCTATACCGGCGGGGATGACGGAGCGGAATTGGAGGCGGGAACCGCCCGGGCTTATGAAAAAAACCACCTCCGTTTTTCCCAGATCGCCCCCTCCTCTTTTTTTGAGGAATATCAGACCGGGAACAACCTCCCCGCCCAGATCCGGCTCGAAGCCCTTCCCGGTGAAGGCCCAAACCCCCGTTATTGTTTCCTCTTTGCGGCCAAGGGAGGGGGTTCCTCCAATAAAACCGCCTATTTTTCCAAAACCAAGGCCCTGTTGGAAGAAAACGCCTTTGACGCCTTTTTAGCGGAAAAGATCCCCGCCCTGGGGACCGCCGCCTGCCCTCCCTATCGGCTTGCCGTGGTGGTGGGAGGAACCAGTCCCGAAGTCAACTTGGAGGTCCTCAAGCTCGCCACCACCGAAATCCTGGACGGGGCTCCCTTTTTTGCCTCCCCCGGCGGATCCGCCGGGCAAAACCGGGGGTGGATTTTCCGGGACCCCTATTGGGAAAACCGGGTCATGGAGATCGGCAGGAAAAGCGGCCTGGGAGCCCAGTTTGGGGGAACCTCCCTCCTCCTGGATGCCCGGGTCCTCCGCCTGACCCGGCACGCCGCCTCCTGTCCCGTTTCCATCGGGGTATCCTGTAACGCCCACCGGAACCTCCTGGCCTATATCGACGGCGAGGGTCTCCACCTGGAAAAACTCGCCGAAGCCCCCGGCGAATTTTTTGCCCGGCGGGGTATCCCGGTTTCAGCGGCCGGACCCGGCCTTGGCGGCGGAAGTACGGAGGAAGACATCCCCCGGATAGGTTTAGACCGGCCCCTGGGGGAGATCCGCGCCGCCTTGTCCCGGCTGCGGGCGGGAGACCGGGTCCTCCTTTCGGGGAAACTCCTGGTTGCCCGGGACGCGGCCCACCTCCGGTGGCACACCCTGATAACCCGGGGCCGAGAGCTCCCGGAGTATCTTTTTAAGTACCCTATCTACTATGCGGGTCCCGCGGCAACCCCGCCGGGCAAGGTGATAGGAAGCCTGGGGCCCACCACGGCCCAGCGGATGGATCCCTATGGGGAGGAATTCATGTCCCGGGGGGCTTCCCTGGTTACCCTGGCCAAGGGGAACCGGAGCCCCCAATGGAGGGGGGCCTGTAAAAAATACGGGGGCTTTTATCTGGGCGCCATCGGGGGAGCCGCCGCCCTCTCCGCGGAACGGCACATCATTTCCGGGGAAATTATCGATTACCCGGAATTGGGGATGGAGGCGGTACGGCTTATTGAGGTCCGGGATCTCCCCGCCTTTATCCTGATCGATGATAAGGGGGAAGGGCTTTACCCGGATACAACCGGGGGGTAAAAAATCCACGGAGCTTGCGCTAAAGGCGCCCCGCCATTCAGGTTTTACCGGTTTTAGGACCGGCCTTTCCCCTGAGCGTTTTCGGTTTGGGGTGGAAAAGGAGGTTGCTGCGGAACTCAGGGCGGATTGGCGCCGCTTATCCGGGGGCGGGGAGACGCGGAAATATGAGAGAAAAAGCGGGTTGGATGAGCCTGTACAATAGTTTGTGTAAATACCAAAAACAAGGTAGAAATACCAAAGGGGTAACACATGATTATGGCAAAGGCGCGAAAGAAGCATGAACGGGACCAGTGGGAACTGGATGCCCTGAAAACGATTTTGGATTCTGCGGGGACGGGGAAACCGCCTTTTCGGCCAGGGCGGTATTGGCAAATTGGAAGGTATACTCCAGGGCCTCCGCGGATCCCCGGCCCGGCTAATCCCGATACCGGAACCTAAATTCAGGGGTTTCACGATAACGGGGTAGGGGAGGGCCCTTCAATTTCCGCGGGGACCCCTCCGGGCCTTTAAAAGCGGGGATAGTCGGGACGCGCTGAAAAACCGGCCGGGTTCTGAACCGGCTCAGCATACGATAACGTTGATACCCAGTTCTTCGAGGCTTTTGCTATAGTCCGGCGTAATCTTGTCGTCGGTGATAAGGTAATTGATCTTTTTCTGACAGTTCAGGGACGCGAAATAGATCTTTTCAAGTTTACTGGAATCCGCCAAAAGAAAAATCGTATGGGCCGAATTGATCATGGCCTGTTTGAGGGGAATATCCGAAGTCCCCGGATAGGTAAGCCCCGCGGCGAGGGAAAACCCTCCGGTGGCCAGAAAGAGCTTTTCCACATAGATATCCTTAAATATGGCCGACGCTTTTTCACCGGTTACCGAAAGGGTAGGAACCTTGAGTTCCCCGCCGGTAAGCAAAATATGGTTTGTAGGCTCCGCGCCGAGAATAAGGGTGATGTTGATGGCGGAGGTGATTATATTGAGGTCCTTCCGATCGGTGATGTTTTTGGCCAGTTCCGTCAGGGTTGATCCCGAATCCAGGATGATATTGTCCCCGGATTTAATAAATTCCGCGGCCCTGGCGCCTATCCGGCGCTTTTCTTCCATGTGTTCCGTATGTTCCAGGGTGAGTTTGCCGGTAAATGAGGAAAAATCGGCGATAAAAGCGCCCCCGTGCTGACGGGTGATGGAATGGTTTTTTTCAAGGGCTTCCAGATCCTGACGAATCGTCGGCTCCGACACCTGAAAGAGGACGCTTAATTCCTGTACCCGGCAGCTACCGTTTTCGCGGAGCAATTCCAGTATTTTTTCCCGCCGCTGTTCTTGAAACATATAGTTCTCGATGAATACTATCTTATTTTTGGATAATTTTTTCAAGACATTGGTTTTTCATAAATTCCCGTATTTCTCCGGCGATTCCCCTCCCGTCCAGCCCAAAACAGGTCTTGTTGAAAGAAGCCGGGGCGTTTAGGGTAAAATTTCCTTCGGGAACGCCCAGGCGTTTGAGCCGCGCCCCCAGGCCCTCTTCCGCGATGAGTTCCGCGGCTATGCTGCCCGCGCCTCCGTGGGTGGAATGTTGTTCCAGGGTGAGGACCTTACCGGTTTTCCTGATGGAGTTTGCCAGGGCGGCCGTATCCAGGGGCCGTATGGACGTGAGGGCGAAAATGTCCATGGTAAAGCGGCCGCTGAGTATTGCCGCGGCTTCCAGGGCATCGTGAACCGCGGTTCCTAGGCAGATAACGGTGAGATCCTGCCCTTGCGCCGCCTGAACCGGTTTTCCCGGTGTCCAGTGAACCTCTTCGCCGGTGATGTCCGGAAAACTCCCTGAATTGAGGCTCATGTAGAAGGGGCCGTCCGCGGCGGCGGCGTATCGGGTCATTTCCGCACATTCCCGGCCGTCGCAGGGCGCGAATATAGTGAAAGCCGGACAGCCCCGGATGACGCCGATATCGTTCACCTCGTGGTGGGTTATTCCGTCAAGGCCGTAGCTGAAACCGGCGTGCATACCGTTCAGCTTGACGTTGGAATGGGAATAGCCCACGTCCACCTTGATCTGTTCGGCGGAACGGCTGATGAGGAAGGCCGCCGCGTTACCCGTAAAGGGGATGAAGCCCATGTTGGCAAGACCGGCGGCCACGCCGGCAAGATTCTGCTCGGCGATGCCCACGTTTACCACCGATTCGGGGAAACGGGCGAGAAAGGGTGTTACCTTGCTGGTGCTTACCGAATCGCTCACGAGGTAGATGATGGGAAGTCCCTCATCCCGTAATTGTATGAGGGTTTCGATCTGTTTTTCCCGGAGGTCTGTTTTGTTCATGAAACCAGCTCCTGCAGGGCCTTTTTACATTCCTCTTCCGTGGGGATGCGGTGATGCCATTCGGGTACGTTCTCCATAAAAGACACGCCGTTTCCTTTGACGGTTTTCGCTATGACCGCGTGGGGAACGCCGCCGTCATAGTCCAGGGCGTCAAGGAGGGCGGCGACGTTTTCGGCGTTGTTACCGTCAACATGGCGGGTGTCGAAACCGAAGGCCCGCAGCTTATCTTCCAGCGGTTCAATTCCCATGGTATCTTTTATAGAAGAAACAAGCTGGAGTCCGTTGTTGTCGATTATCCAGGTGAGGTTTCCCAGCTTGAAGTGCGCGGCGGACATAGCGGCTTCCCAGTTGCTCCCCTCCTGAAGTTCCCCGTCTCCGGTGAGGACAAAGACCCGGCAGGGCCGGCGCGCTTTTTTCGCTCCCAGGGCCATGCCCACGGCAATCGAAAAACCGTGTCCCAGGGCCCCGGTATTGGCCTCGACCCCGGGCACCTGGTTGGTCGGGTGGATGGTGAGGGGGCAGTCCGCTTTCAAATAGTTGTCGAGCCATGCTTTGGGGAAAAAGCCCCGTTCCGCCAGGACCGCGTAGAGCCCTTCGGAGGCGTGGCCCTTGCTCAGCACGAAGCGGTCCCGGTCAGGGTCGGCCATGGTTTCGGGGGAAAGCCGCAGGGTATGGAAAAACAGGGCGGTGAGGATGTCGGTTTCCGATAGCGAAGCGCCGATATGACCCCCGCGGGCATGGGTGATCATTTTTAAGATTTTTCGCCTGATTTCCCGGGCTTGGGCGTTTAGCTGCCCTATCGGGACATCTATACGCGTACAATCAACAAATTGTTCTTTAAGCTGCATTTACTTTTACCTTTGATTATATTTGTTTACTTACTAATATTTTATAATATTTCAATAATAATGTCAATAATAAAAAATAAACAAAATTTTTATTGACAATCATTTTTTTTTATGATAGGATTGTTTTCGAAGGAGGCCGGTATGGCAATTATTAATAATGTCAACGAAGTGTTGTGCCGTATCCGGGTGAAGCTCTACCCCAATTATCTGCCTAAAGGGGAAGGGGAGTACATCGCTCGCACGGACAACGAGGCGGCTCTCTCCATTGAACGGGTCTGCGCTGCCCTGAAAAACCGGGGCGGCTATACCGGCAGTTACGGCGGCCTGGTGGATCGCGTAAAACAGTTTCTCAACGAAGCGATCCACGGCTTTGCGACGGTTTTGCCGTGAACCTGGGCTGCTATTCCGTCCATCCCAATGTGGGCGGTACCTTTGACAAGGTAACCGAGGAACTCCAGTTGGGCAAACATCCCATCACCTTCCGCTTTCGTACCCGGGCCCCCCTGCGCGCCTTGGTGGCGGAACACATTGATGTGGGGGTGGAAGGACTGGCGGCAGTAGCCGGCCATATCGATGAATTCATAGACGTAAGTACCGAAGCGGTGAACGAAACCCTCGTCCCCGGCGGCATATTTACTATTTCCGGTCATAAGATCAAGATCGCCGGGGATAACCCGGAGGTTGGCGTCTACTTTATTCCCGTGGCCGGTCCTGATCAGCGGATCAAGGTAAGCGGCAACCTGGCGGAGAACCCCTCGGTCAAACTCATCGGCGTCATTCCGCCTGAGCTGGCCGCGGGCACCTACCGTCTGGAAGTGGTAACCCAGTTTTCCGGCGGCAACAATACCCTCAAGGAACCCTGGGTCATTGTCTTTGGCAGCCCTTTGACGGTTCTTGCCCCCGGCACCCACTAATACCGGGGGGTTGGCGGGTAAATTCACCCTGGCTGGCTGTATGCGTCCACCTGGACTGGATGAATTTATTCCGGGAAATAATGTTTTTCCGGTCTAAAAGTACATTCGTATGATTGTACAATTAAAGATATTATCTGTCGGAACAGATACGGAGGTAAGTATGAAACGTAAGGTATTTGGAATGATGGTCTTTATGATCATGAGCGTTTCTTTGGCTTTTGCCGGTGGACAACAGGGCGGAGCCCAACAAGCCGGGGGGGCGGCAAAGAAGCTGATCTATGTCATTACCCCCGGATGGTCCAATCCCTATTTCAAGACCGAAGCGGACTTTGCGGCCGCCAAGGCCAGAGAATTGGGCTATGAAGCCAAGGCCTATGACCACGGAGACGACGCTAATCTGCAGAGTCAGTATATCGATGCCGCCATCGCCGATAAGGCCGCCGCCATCATTCTGGACAACGCCGGTGCGGACATAACCGTCGCGGCAGTCAGGAAGGCAAAGGCCGCTGGTATTCCCACCTTCCTTATCGACCGTGAGATCAACACCACCGGTGATGCCGCCGCCCAGATTGTGGCGAACAACTATCAGGGTATTCAACTGGTAGCCCAGGAATTTGTCAGGCTCATGAAGGAGGAAGGCGAATACGTCGAACTTCTGGGCCTCGAATCGGACAACAATGCCCACGTTCGGGATCAAGGGTATCATGACATTATCGACCAGTATCCCCGGATGAAGATGGTCGCTCAGCAGGCCGCTGATTGGGATCAGACCAAGGCCAAGACTATTATGGAAACCATGCTCCAGGCTCATCCCACTCTCAAGGGCGTTATCTGTTGTAATGATACCATGGCCATGGGTGCCATGGCCGCCCTTCTGGCCGCTGGTAAAGGTAATGTTATCGTAGTGGGTTTCGACGGTTCTAACGACGTGCGGGATTCAATTCTTCGCGGAGAAATCAAAGCTACGGGCCTCCAGCAAATGGCATATATTGCTGAGCAGGCCGTGATTCAGGCCGATGAGTATATCAGGACCGGTTCGACCGGCAAAGAAGAGAAGCAGATGATCGATTGTCTTTTAATTACGAAGGACAACGCGGGTAAGCTCAATAACTTTGCCATGACCAATTAATCTTTTGTATCGCTTGCCGGAGTTTTCCGGAATCGATGTTTCGTCGTGAGTTCTTGAAGCGCGGCGAATTTTTTATTCAATTGAAGAACCTCGGGGCAAACCCCGGGGTATCTTCTTTGAATTTGAGGATTAAATATGAAGATAAAAGAGAGCATCTTTTGCGGCATCTTTTGGGTAGTGCTTCTTTCCTGTACGATTGTAAAAGACGATGGGGACAAGAACGAAGAGGGAGGAAATCCCTATGGTTTTTCCATCGGAACTATCGACCCCAAACAATACGCGAACGATATTTGGGATTCCATGGTTATTCCCAGGGTTGAAGCGATGGCGGTTGATTTTAACCGTCTTGTGGAGGAACTGGGGTCCGATGATGTCAAAGCCTCCGGGGAATATGGATACCGTCTTTCAGAGAGAAATTCTTACAACTTTGCGGTAAAGGGAACTGCGAGGTTGTTGTCTATAGATACAGGTTCAGCCAGCGGTTCGGCGTCTTTGGATATGTATCCCTTTGACGGGAAGGAAGATTGCCGCTTACGGATAGGCCCGGTACTCCAGGGGTACGCCCTGCGGGATATTCAAAAGGATATTTCGCCTACCAGTTTTGTTAATCAGGTTGACTGGGCCAGGCTCGCGACAGAGCTTAACAATAAAGTGAAAGAAACCGTTCTTGTCGATATTGATTTTACCGACATGGCCGCTAAAGAGGTGGAACTCCTGGGAGTCTTTACCTGGGAAGGAAAAGATGGCATTATTACCGTTACGCCGTTACGCCTCACGTTTGAGGATTAGCCATGGAAATAGTTCTTGAAGCCAGACAGATCACCAAAGTATACCCCGGTACTATCGCTCTCGACAAAGCCGATTTTAAGGTACGAAAGGGTAAGGTAAACGTACTTATAGGCGAAAACGGCGCCGGCAAATCGACCATGATGAAGATCGTTGCCGGCGTCGAAACCAGAACCTCTGGGGTTATTTATGTTAACGGAAAAGAAGCGGAATATACCACGCCCAACGAGGCGATTCAACAGGGCGTTGGGATTATTTATCAGGAATTGAATCTCTTCCCCAATTTGAGCATTGCGGAAAATATGTTTATGACAAGGGAAATTAAAAACAATCGTTTTTCCATTGATCATAAAAAACAAAATGAAACAGCGGTTCGGTATCTCCAAAAACTCAATCTTGATATACCCCCGCAAACACTGGTTGTGGATTTACGGGTGGGCCAGCAGCAACTGGTGGAAATCGCCAAGGTGCTTTCCCAGAACGCCCAAATAATAATCATGGACGAACCCACTTCCGCTCTTACCGAAGCGGAAGTGGGTACGCTCTTCAGAGTAATTGATGAACTGCGGAAGCAGGGTATCACCATTATCTACATTTCCCACCGATTAGAAGAGGTCATGCACATCGGCGATTACGTGACCATTTTAAGGGACGGAAAGTTTATTGAGGAAAAACCGATAGCGGAAATTGATATACCCTGGATAATCGATAAAATGACCGGGGGGCATAAAATAGAAAATGTCTACGAGCGCCGACCTATGGGTGGAGAAATTCTTCGGGTTACCAGCCTGTCCCTCCCCAAAAAGAACGGGCACGGGTTCGTGGTTAAAGACGTTTCGTTCTCACTCAGGGCCGGGGAGATTCTCGGACTCTACGGCCTCTTGGGCGCCGGCAGGACGGAGCTGCTGGAATGTCTCATCGGCGAACAGAAAAATTATACCGGAACCATTGAGATTGAAGGAAAAATTGTCAAATCACAAAACATTAACGGCCGGATTAAAGACGGCTTTGCCCTTATACCGGAGGACCGGAAAACCCTCGGTATCTTCGGTAATATGATCATCCTGGAAAACATGGTCATGTCCGCGTTATCCCGTTTTTTCAAGCGTTTTTTTCTGCGGGAAAAATTGGAGCAAGAGGCGGCGGCGGGGGTTTCCAAAGATTTAAATGTT
>JAITKD010000022.1 GCA_031278575.1 Spirochaetaceae bacterium
CGAGGGGGAGGTCTGCGCCTCCACCACCAACCGCAACTTCTACGGCCGTATGGGTAAGGGCGGCATGGTCCACCTGATGAGCCCGGTCTCAGCCGCCGCCGCCGCGGTTGCGGGGTATATCACGAGAGCGGAGGACCTCTAGGGAAGCGCTGATTTATTCAATCGAGAATTCGCCAACTGCGTTGGCGCAATCGGCGCTGCTTTAACGTTGTATTTGCGCAATGAAATGAGCAAATACATTAGGGAAACGCGATTAGCGTCAAGTTAATCAGCGTTTCCCTAGAGTTGAGCCAGTTCCAAAACTAATTGACGGTGCGTTAACGCGCACGATTTTGGAACAGCCTCAGTTGTTCAAAAATTTCAGTTTTTGAACAAATTTCGATAAAAAACCAACTTGGGAGAGAACCATGGGGGGTTCTTGAACAAGTCCAATGTATCCCGGCTTAATTGCGGGGAACGGGATCGCGGTTCCCGGATCCGGAAAAGCGTATCCCCACGGTTACGGTGAGGCCGGGCATGTAATAATCGTCAAAGGACTCGTAACTTTGGTTGAGGATATTCCGGAGGACCGCGAAACCGGAGAAGTTTTTACCGATCCCCTGGTTAAGATTGGCGTTTACCAATACATACGGCTTCAATGGGGTAAGATTTACCGTATCCGCGTAACGCCGGCCTTCGTAATGGCCTGAAAGCGTTAGGGAACCCCCATACCCCCGGAAGCCCCTTTCCCAGGGCAGGGCAAGGGAAAACCCCATCGTATGTTGGGGCATATAGGGGATCCGTTTGTCCGAGGCGTAGGTATAGCCGTAACTCAAAAGATAACTCAGCAGGTACTGGTAGGAAAAGGAAAGGCCGATTTTTTCAAAGGGCCCCCGGGAAAGGGGGATAGTACAACGCAGCTTTGCGTCCAGGCCGAAAAAAACCGCCTCCCCCACATTGGTGGGCGTCCAAACCGTACCCGACGGGTACCAATGGATGGAATCGGCGGTCCACTGGGTAAAGAAAAACCCTTCCAGGTCTATCCGGTTATGGGGCCGGTATGCGGCGCCCAGGTCCGCCCCCCAGCCGTCTTCACTTTTTAGGTCCGGGTTACCGTACATCCCGCCGCCCTTCCAGTAAAGGTCCTCAAAATCAGGGAGCTTGAAACTACGGAAGTAGTTATTTTTGAGGGTAAGGGAATCCGTGGGGGTCCAGACAAAACCGAGCTTGGGGATGGGTACTACCGGCGCGGCTCCGCCCCCGGGGAAAACGGCTTTGATCGACGGGATGACGAGGACCCGCCGCGCCGGCTGAAATTCCGCGGTCAGGTAGAGGCCGCCGTCGTGCCGGTCATGACGGCCCATGTCCGTGGAATCCAAAAAGGCATAGCGGTAGTCCCCCCCCAGGCGCAGGGTGAGCCAATCCAGGGGGTACCAGTTCCAACGGTTGACCGCCGTAACAACCTGCTGATCGTGCCGGGAGGAGGCGGCATACTCCCTAACCGACCAGGCATGGGAAAGGGAAGCCTCGGCGGAAAGCTCGTCCCGAAAGGCCTGGGGCATATCCACCATAAGATTCTGCCGGGTGGAAAAATCCCGCTGTTTTTCCCCGATATCGGAAGTCCCCGAAAGGGGGATGTTTTTGTCGCCGTAGTAGAGATCCCCGCCGATGATGAGTTTTGCCTCATCCGGCAGATCCCGGATATAGGAGAGGCTCCCCCCCGCATCCCATACCTCATTGCTTTCCCGGCGGAGGGTCCTGCCGTAATAGTCTTTAAAAAGAAAATGGTTCCCCGCGCGGTTGGCGAAAAGCCCCCCGGACCAGGAGGACCTTTCGGCGCCGTAACCCAGGGACAGGGCGATGTTTTGGGTGTCAACCAGGTCCTGCCACCGGGGGCCCTGATCGCCGGAACGGGGCTTGTAGTATTTCCCCGGCAGGGCGGCGGTGTTTGCGAGGCTGCCCCCAATCCGCAGGCCGGGGGCCTCTTTTTTAACGGTAACGATATTGATCACCCCCCCCAGGCCGCCGGATACGTTGTATTTGGAATCGGACCCGCCGTAGACAACCTCGATCCGGTCCACGGAAGAAAGGTCAACGAGGGAAATGTCAAATTCCCCGGTTACCGGGGAATTTGCGGGAACCCCGTTGATAAGAAAGGCGATCCGCTGCGAATCAAAGCCCCGCATATTGACGGCCGTCTGGTTCCCGTAGGGGCCGTACCGGGTAACGCCCAGATCGAGGGTTTCCCGCAAAAGAACCGCCAGGTCCGGGGCATGGGCGTTTTCGATTTCTTCCCGGGTGATTGTCTTTACCTGCTGGGTGGTTTCCGGGATCGCGGTAACGGTGATCCCTTCCCGGTCCTCCAAAAGGGGGATCTCACCGTCAAAAAAATCATCACCCCCTTCCGGCGCTTCCTGCGGAAAAAGAGGCGTGAGGACGAGGGAAAAAACCATCAGGGCCGAAAACGCTTTTCCGGCCCGGGAAAAAAACATAGGGGCCCGTTTATTGCCTTTTTTGCGGAATGGCCTGGGTTAATTCACCACCATAAAGCCCTATATTTGCCAGCTTAAATTTTTCCCGGGCAAGGGCTAAACTGGCTACCTCCACCTGGGTGGTGGGATTGGCAACGTTATAGGCGTTTCCTAATTTTACCGAATTGGCCGTTAAGTCTTTGTAATACACCCCCTGAAAATTACCCGGCGGGGTATAGGCGGTCGGCGGGGTGGTGTATTCAACAAGAATGACCCCCGAAGCACCGGTAAATTCGACAAATTCCCGAATAGTTCCGGTAAAACCATAACCATAACCAGAATTATCAATATAGGTCATGGTAGTACCGGTAATTTCATACCCATCATAATCGGATCTCCAGGTCCCGATAAGGGAAAAATGGTCTTCGCCGCCGCTCCACCAATCGCAGCTTGAAAATAGGGCCGAGCCCATAACCAGGCATAACGCAAAAAAGGGCAAAACGTTTTTTACCAAAAAACGTTTCCGTACGGAAGAATGGGATAAAAACATACACTACTCCTTTCCGAAGAAAAGAAGTCCCGGG
>JAITKD010000182.1 GCA_031278575.1 Spirochaetaceae bacterium
CTCAACCCCAATTCCCTGGAGCTGATTTCCGGGGCCTGGGGGGAACCCAGCCTGGCCGGCGCCGCCGGGGGGGACCGGTTCCAGTTTGAACGGCTGGGCTACTTTGTGCGGGACCCCGATGGAGACACGGCCAAACCGGTCTTCAACAAGACCGTGGGGCTTCGGGATACCTGGGCAAAGATCCAGGAGAAGCAGCCGGCGCATTAGGGAAGCACTGATTTATTCAATCGAGAATAAACCGCGCTGCTTTAACGTTGTATTTGCGCAATGAAATGAGCAAATACATTAGGGAAACGCGATTAGCGTCAAGTTAATCAGCGATTCTCTAGCCTATTAATTGGATGACGTAAGTATCCCCGATGAAAATCCCGATTGGGTTTTTAAAACAAGGAGTCCGGTAGGGAACCAAATTTACCCGCGGGAGACGGACAGAAGGGGCCGCCTAAAAACAACCCCAACACATTCCATTTTTTCATCATCCATGGTGAACGAAGCGGTCCTGCGGACGGTACGGCTGGGCCGGACCGAGGTGCTTCAGGAAGACCTCATGGAGGCGGCGGATGGGCATTGCCGGAAAGGGAAAAAGGACCGGATTTTTAATCCCAGGAGAAACGGAGGGTTGCCTTCCATGAGACCGGTCATGCCCTGGCTTCGGCCTTACAATCGGACCGGCGCTACGGTCTCCCGCCGGGAAACAACCCCACACTTTCATAGCTGTCAGGATACCAGCAGATGACACGATTAAATCTTTCGGGCACGCTGTTTTGCGCTGGGGTCAGACCCCTTCCCAATGAAAAATCACCAATGAAAAATCTCCTTGACAGATCATCATACCCAAGGTACTATATTCTCAGTTATTCCAAAACGTTCTCGACATTTGGCCCAAGCTCAGTTTCTAAAATAATTTTTAAGGGGTGGCAGTATGTCAGATATAACCGTTCAAAAGAAATTACAGTTTTCTGAAATCCTTCACGACGGATTGCAGATAGGGACTAAAAACATTGTGCCGATTGTGGTCAATGCCCTATTGTGGATTCTGACCATTTGGATCCCCTATATTAATATAGGGACCACTATCGGAATGCTTGTCGGCATCGTCATCAAGGCAAGCAAAGGGGAATCCATCTCCATGACCGAGATATTCAATCCCCAGTACCGTAAATACATGGGGGAATTTTTTCTGACCTGCGGGCTGGTAGGTATCGGTACAGGGATCGGCTTTGCCTTTTTTTTCGTCCCCGGTTGTGTCATCGCCCTGGCTTGGACGCTTGCCCCGCTTTTAGTGGTAGATAAGGCGAAAAATCCCATGGAAGCGATTTTTCTGAGCAATAAACTTACCTACGGCAGTAAGGGAACCATATGTATTGCCCTCGTAATTCCCCTGGTGATCGGCATCATCCTCGCGGGTATTTTAAGCCTTATTCCTATCCTGGGCGGTTTGCTTGTCTTTGGGGTTTGCCTGCTTCTGCTTTTTGCCACAGTAGGGATCCAGGCAAGTGTCTATAAAAACCTTGCCGCCGATGTCTGATTTTATTCCGGTTCCTTTCAGGGAGGATTGGCTTCCGTGTAGGCGTTGATACGGTCCGTGAACAGGCTGCCGTATTTTTCCATCTTTACCGATCCCACCCCGGAAACGGTGAGGAACTGTTCCGGGGTTTGGGGCAGCTTGCGGCACATATCCCGCAGGGATGCGTCGGAAAAAATGATATACGCCGGGACCCGGGCTTTTTGGGCCAGGCGGTTCCGCAGCTCCTTGAGTTGGATAAAAAGATCCTCCCGGAAGTCCCCCGGGGGCTCATCGGCGGCAAGGGCCGGTTTCTTCCGTTCCCGTTCCTTGGGGAGCATCAGGGAAAGGGGCTTTTTCTGCCGGAGAATTTCTTCCCACCGGGGGCCAAGGCGGACTACCGGGTACTCATCCCCATCCTGGGCAAGGTATTCCTTTTCAATAAGATAATCCAGGATGGTTCTGAGCCGGTGAACATCGGTTTCCGCCATGATGCCGTAGGTACTGATGCTTTCCAGGCCCTGGCTGAGGAGTTTTTCGCTCTTGCTGCCCTTGAGGATATTGATGACCATGATTTTTCCAAACCGCCGGCCCCGCTGTTCGATGCGGTATACGCAGGAGAGAATTTTTTGGGCCGGGATGGTGATGTCGTTGTTTTCAAATTGGGTGGTACAGTTTGAACAATTTCCGCAAAAATGGGGGGCGTTTTCCCCAAAATAACCCAGGATATGGGCGCGGAGGCAGTCATCGGTGGTGGCATAGTAGGTCATGTGTTTCAAAAGCTCCAGGTTGTGGTTTACCAGGGTTTCATCTTTTTCAGTATCCCCGTTGTTGGCGATGAGGAATTTATTGATCCGCACGTCCTGGGGGCTGTACAGGAGTATACAATCCGCCGGTTCCCCGTCTCTGCCGGCCCGGCCCGCCTCCTGGTAATAACTTTCGATGTTTTTCGGCATATGGTAATGGATGACAAAGGATACGTTGGATTTGTCTATCCCCATGCCGAAGGCGTTGGTGGCAACCATAAGGGGGGTACGGTCGTAGATAAAGTCGTCCTGATTTTTATGCCGTTCCCGGTCGTCCAGGCCCGCGTGGTACCGGGCGGCGGCAAACCCCCGGCCGTTGAGGAGCCGGCAGATTTCTTCCACGGCTTTCCTCGTGGAACAGTAGACGATGCCGCTTTTATTCCGGTGATTTTCCAGATAGGCCAGGAGGGTCCGGTTTTTATCCGGGGGCCGCTCTACGCCAAAATAGAGGTTTTCCCGGTTAAAACCGGTGGTAAGCAGAAAAGGGCCCTCCAGGTTGAGGATCCGCACGATGTCGTCCCGGACCTTTCCCGTGGCGGTGGCGGTAAAGGCCGCGGTAATGGGCCGTTTTGAAAACATACGGATAAATTCGGCGATAGCCAGATAGCTGGGACGAAAATCGTGGCCCCATTGGGAAACGCAGTGGGCCTCGTCAACCACCACCATGGGGATCCGCAGGCCCTCCCCCAGGCGGCGCATATCCTCCCGCAGGAGCCGTTCCGGGGCGATGTAGAGGATCCGGTAGTCCCCCCGGACCGCCCCGGCCAGGGTCTCCGCGTACTCCCGGGGGGAGAGGGAACTGTTGAGGTACGCGGCGGGGATCCCCGCCCCCGAAAGGGCGTTAACCTGGTCCTTCATCAGGGAGATGAGGGGGGAAATAACCACCGTAAGACCCTCCAGGATCAGGGCCGGTATTTGATAGCAGAGGGACTTTCCCGCGCCGGTGGGCATCACCGCCAGCACGTCCTTTCCGGAGAGGAGGGCGTCGATGATCTCCTCCTGTCCCCGGCGGAATTGGGTAAACCCAAAATACGTTTTAAGGATACGGTGTTTTTTCTGATCCATTGCCCGATTTTACCCCGGATTATCAACCATGGTAAATGCTTTTTCCGGTGATAATCCACCGGGTTGGTTCATTCTGAAGAAAAGAGGGGAAGCCCGCCGAAATCAACCTCAAAGTTATTGCCCCGCTGGGGGGAGGCAAAATAATCGGGAAATTTTTCCTGGAGTAGTTTTTCTTCGGTGTGTAATTTGTGGAGGTGCCGGTTCAGTATAAGGCGGACTCCCTGGAGATCCTTCTTTTTTATGGCCGCCAGTATTTCCTTGTGCTGGCCCACGATGTTCCGGGCAATCCCGTTAAGCCAAACGGTCAATAACCGCACCCGGTGATAATGGCCGCACATACTTTCCAGGACTTCCCACCCCAGTTGATGACCGGCCACGTCAAAAAACACCCGGTGGAAACGGTCGTCAAAATTGATAAAATTGATAAATTCATTCCTGTCAAAAGCGGCGGTTTGGCTTTCCACTATCTCTTCCAACTCGGAGAGGTGATTCGGCCGGCATTGGTTGAGAAAGGGCTTGAGAACCGCCATTTCAAGGCTTTCCCGCAGAAATAATTCCTGTTCCACCCGGTCAAAATCGATCAGGGATACCAGGGTTTCCCGTTGGGGGATCACCTTTACCAGCCCCTCTTTGGACAGGTGGATAAATGCCTCCCGGACCGGGGTACGGCTCACCTTATATCGGAGGGAAATCTCTTTTTCACTGACGGCGGTCCCGGGGGCTAAATTCAAATTGATAATACTTTTTCGCAGGGCGTTGTACACGGAATCCTGTACATTCCCCGATCCTTGCCTTATCGATATTTTCATGGTATAATTTTTTTATTCCTTTCTGTTCTGTTGTCAATAATACGGATGTATTGGGCCAACTGATGTACTAGTATGTTATCCTATTTCAGCGTATATTACAATGGATACGTTCATTTTTGCCGAAAATCCGTTCTATGCCGTTGTTTTTAGACGCGGATTATCGGCGCATTGCCGGTAGGATCACCCATGAGGAGGGGGATATGAAAGATTTTATGGATCAAGATTTTTTGCTTTCCACGAGGACCGCGCAGGAGCTTTACCATGAAGCCGCTGCCGGGGAGCCGATCTTTGATTACCATTGCCACCTTATCCCGGAGGAGATAGCGGAAAACCGCCGTTTTTCCAACCTGGCTGAAATTTGGCTGGGGGGGGACCATTACAAGTGGCGGGTCCTGCGGTCCGCCGGGGTGGATGAATCGCTTATCACCGGAAGCGCCGACCCCTACGATAAATTTCTCGCTTGGGCGGAAACCGTGCCCCGGCTTATGGGGAACCCCCTGTACCATTGGACCCATCTGGAACTACAGCGTTATTTTGATATTTCGGACCCCTTGAACCGGGAAAGCGCCCCGGCCATCTGGAAGGCGGCCAACGCGAAACTGGAAGGGGACCCGGCCCTTTCGGTGTACGGGATCTTCAAAAAATTCAACGTTTACGCGGTGGGGACCACCGACGATCCCGCGGATACCCTGGAATGGCACGAAAAAATACAAAAAGCCGGGGAGACCGAAACCAAAGTCCTCCCTTCTTTCCGGCCCGACCAGATCATCGCCATAGAAAACCCCGGCTTTGGGGAGTATATCCGCCGCTTGGGGACGGCCGCGGGAAAAACCATCAATTCCCTGGATGACCTGCTCCAGGTGCTTCGGGACCGGATCGAGCTTTTTGACCGGCTGGGCTGTTGTTCCTCGGATCACGCCCTGGAATACCCGCCCTTTGACGCTCCCTGGGCGGCCGGGGCGGCCAAGGCGGCCAAGGCCTGGGACTTTGGGAAAAAGGAAGCGGAGGAAACCCTGCGCCGGGTTCTCTCCGGCGCCACCGTGGGCGGGCCGGCGCTGGATTTTTATAAGGCCTTTGTCCTTGTCTTCCTGGGGGCCGAATACCACCGGAGGGGCTGGGCGATGCAGCTCCACTTTGGGGCGTTACGGAACACCAATTCCCGGATGCTGGCGGCGTTGGGGCCCAACACGGGGTTTGACGTGGTTCACGACCGCCGCCTGGCGGAAAAGCTGGCCCGTTTCCTGGATGTCCTGGATTCCCGGGGCAAACTCCCCGCGACGATCCTCTACAGCCTCAATCCCAAGGATTATTATGTCCTGGGGACCGTCATGGGTTCCTTCCAGGGGGGAATCCCCGGCAAGATCCAGCTTGGCTCGGCATGGTGGTTCAACGATCACCGGGACGGCATGGAGGAGCAGATGCGGATCCTGGGCAACCTGGGGCTTCTGGCCTGTTTTGTGGGGATGCTCACCGATTCCCGGAGTTTCCTCTCCTATCCCCGGCATGAGTATTTCCGCCGTATCCTCTGCAATATCCTGGGCCGCTGGGCCGAGGAGGGGGAAATTCCCCGGGATATGCCCTTCCTTAAACGCATGATCCGGGATATTTGTTTTGAGAACGCCCG
>JAITKD010000113.1 GCA_031278575.1 Spirochaetaceae bacterium
ACTGGGTTCGTCGTCTCGAACCGATAATTCGTTCGCCTGTTCCTTCCAGCAGGTATGCTCCGATATACTGTGATCCGCTTCCCGGAAACGGAATTCCCGGGAAGAATAATATACCAATGTGCCAATATACGCGTCAAAGGAAGTTCCGAAATTCTGGTATTTAGCGATGGCCTTACTGAGCCGCGGATAAAGCCAACACAGATAATCAATACGATCGTCCCGGCCCCATTGACCAAGATGGAATCGTTTGTAATTATCCAGAATATACTGGAAAATTTTTCCTTCCAGTTGTTTTCTGCTGAGAATTCCCCTACGGTATTCGTCGAGAAAAGTACTTAGTGGTAAATATTCCTGCATGATACGTTCCTTTTTGATGGTTTATCGGAATAATGTGATTGTGTTTGCATTTTGCTTTAGTTGGGGTATTATTGTCATGACAAATGTCATTGGACTCGTTCAAGAACCCCTGGGTTCTCTCCCCAGTCGGTTTTTTATCGGAATTTGTTCAAAAACTGCAGCTTTTTGAGGGCGCGCTTATTTTCGGCGGCGGTAAGTTGCCTGGCAGGGAAAGCGCCCCTTAGGCAGGGAAAGCGGCCTTCCAATACCGCCTACGAGAAGATTTTTTCAAAGGCCTGAATAACGCGCGGGCGTATTTCTTCAATAGTTCCGGGGGTATTTGATCCGGCGGCATTTTTATGCCCCCCCCCGCCGAATTGGAGGGCGATCTCCGCGACATTTACCTGGTCCCGGGACCGGAACCCGACGGTACAATTTTCGGGGGTTTCCTGCCGGATGATCACCATGGCTTCGACCCCGGAGACGGATTGGAGGAGTTGATAGAGGTTATCCGAATCCCGGCCCTCCGGACCGAAACGTTGGGTCTCTTCGTAGGTTTCCTCGGAGAGGATGAGTTTCCCCCCAAAATAGGCGGACGCCCGGGAAAGAACCCGCCCCAGGAGGATTCGGGAATTGAGGCTTTTTCCGCCGTTGATGGCCTGGTAGACCCGTTTGGCCCTCGCCCCGGCGGCCGCCAGCCGGGCGGCGGCGGCGAAGGCCGCGGCCCCGTTGGAATCGGTATGCCGGAAGAAGCCCGTATCGGTACAGAGGCCGAAAAAGAGGAGTTCCGCCTCTTCCGGTGTCAGGGGCAAATCCAGGGCTTCCAGCACGGCCTGGATCATAAAACAGGTTGCCGGGGCCTCGGCGTCCAGGAATACCGGGTTTTCCGCGGTACTTTGGGTGTTTGTATTGGTGGCATGATGATCGACAATCGCCGTGGGAAGCCCCTCCAGGGAGGATTTTAGGCTGCCGGTCCGGTCCAAACAGGAACAATCCAGCACTATAATCCGGGCTCCCGCCCGTTCCTTGGCTCCGGCCTCCGGTATAAAACGATCCGCAAAGGGCATAATCTCGGTCCGTTTAAAGGGCCCCGCGGAACAGAGGATGACCTCCTTGCCGAGCCTCCCCAGGGCGGAAGCCAGGGCAAGCTGGCTCCCCACACAATCCCCATCGGGTTCTTTGTGACCGGCGACGATAAATTTACTCCCCTCCCGGATAAAGGCCACTAATTCCGCGGGAACCGGCAGGGGGGTATACATGGGTTTCCCTTAACAGGTGAGCAGGGTAAATTGACGGGAATGTTCTCCGCCGGAAACCACCGGTTTCCCCCGACGGATGTACACGTCAATTTCGGTCCGCAAACCAAAGCCGGAAAAATAAATTCCCGGTTCCAGGGAAAAACAGGAACCCTCCAGCAGAAGCCGGGAATCGGGGAATTCCACGGAATCAATGTTCACCCCCGATCCGTGACATTCGGTATCTATGCCGTGGCCGGTCCGGTGTTTTAGCGCCGATCCGTACCCTCCCCCTATCAGGAGTTCCCGGACTTTTTGATCCGCCGCGGCCCCGGTAAGCCCCCTACCGGCCTGTAATTCGCCGGTTATGAAGTCTAAAACCCCCTCCCGGGCGCGGATAAGGTCCCCAAAGGCTTTTTCTACCGGCGCGGGGGCCTGGGATGCGTAAACCCCTACCCAGGATATATCCCCGTACACCGATCCTTCGGCGGCTTCCTTGGCCCAGAGGTCAAACTGAATCACGTCCCCGGCCTTAAAAACCGCGCCGCCGCCGGAAAAATCATAGTGGGGGTTCCCGGAATTCACCCCCCCGGCGACTATGGGGGGATGGTCGGGAACAAGCCCCCGGGTTTCCATTTCTTCCATCATGAGGCGCCGGATATCCCCTTCGCGGAGGGGGCTTTTTTCGGCATAGGACTTTTTAACCCTTTCCCAGGCAATTTCCACGATACGGTAAAGACCGGCAACGGCCCGCTCGTGGGATTCGATCCCCCCTTCGTCAAGGAGCCCCTTAAAACGTTGGATCAGGCCCGCGGCGGAAACCAGGGTAAGCCCCGCCTTTTCCAGGATTGCCGCGGTTCCCCGGTCAAGGTACGAAACGGCGCAGAGGGTTTCGGAACTGTGGACCCCCCAGCGTTTTCCCCCAAAGGGGGCGAGGGCGGTAAAAAAATCTTCCCCGCTGATATAGGGGACCCGGGAACCGGGCAGGCCCTTGAGGATATCCGGCTCAATAACGTGAACTATCCCCCGGGGTTCCCCCCGGGCAGGCACCCCGTATACCCACCGCCGGGAATTAGCCGCCTCCGGATCGAGCCGGAGGATTCCGTCGGAAAGTTTATCCCGGTGGTGAAAATTACCAAAAAGCCACCCGTCAAGCCCTTCGTCCCGGATGGCTTCCTGCATAATTTTTAGTTCGGCGTCCTTCATCAAAATTCCAGCTTTAAATCCTCTACGTTTTCAAAGCGGTCGTCAATGTTTACGTTCAGGGGAATATTACCCCAGGTTGCGTGGCCCCGATCCCTGCGGGCGTAAAGACGGACATGACTAAATTCCCCGTTTTTATAATATACCATTAAATAGGGCCAGGAAGTTCCGGGATCCAGGTAGATGAGTTCCCCCTTTCCGGCGGCATCGGTAAACCATTCCACGGGAAGGTATGCCCGGGCTATTTGGGTTACCCCCTTCCGGTAGGCAACCACATACCCCTTCCGGTACGGGTAGATCTTTTCCACGGGAACGGTAACATAATAATATTCCGATTTTTTATTATCCGCCTGGGTATTTTGCTGAGCGGTTAGGGGTATAATTCCGCCCCAAACCGCAACGAGGATAAGTATTACCAAGAATTTTTTCATTCCGGATCCCCCTTATTCGTATAGTAATGGTCAGTATCAAAGGATGTTTTTAACATTCAACCCCTTCAAAAAGCCCTTTATAAAAATATAACCGCTTATCGATTCTTCCGCAAGGGGGGCGGCGGGGAAACCGCGGGACGGGCGCGTATAAACTTTTTACTCCGCCCGATTCCCGCAAAACCCCCTAACGCGGTTTTTTACCGCCTCCGCCCGCCGCCCGCCGCCGGTATGCGGGCGATGCCGAATTTTTGCCCCCGAACCCGGGACGCGGGGACAATAAAAACTAAAAAAGCGCCCGAAATACGCCGAATCTAATAAAGGAGGCTTTCCCAAAACCAACCGGGTTTTGGGAATGGCTCAAAGACCCTTAAATATGGATTTGCATAGAATGAAATTTTTGTGT
Source organism: Spirochaetaceae bacterium (assembly GCA_031278575.1). Classification (GTDB taxonomy): domain Bacteria; phylum Spirochaetota; class Spirochaetia; order Treponematales; family Breznakiellaceae; genus JAIRMO01. The sequence goes on from JAITKD010000113.1 coordinate 3,609, forward strand.
AGTATTAGAATAACGGATCTCTTAAGTCCAACGAAGCGGAGGTACTAGGGCATGCCGGATAATGACGATCTTGATCTTGGTGGTGAAGATTCCGCTGGAGCACAGAGCGCCGCTAAAAAGACTTCCGGTTTAGCCGCGTTATTGCCGAATTTACTTAAATTCATAGCCATCGGCTTAGGCGCGCTTATTTTTATCGTGACGGTGGTGATTATTACCGTTAATATTCTGGGCGGGGGAGGTAAATCCCAGACCGTGGTTACGGATCCGGCGT
>JAITKD010000125.1 GCA_031278575.1 Spirochaetaceae bacterium
GTCCAACAGCCCAAAACGCGCAAGGGATTGGAGGGGTGTGAAGCAGCCACGGCGCGCAGCGCCGGGGCCGGAGCGAAGCGGAGCCCCGGAAAGCCCGGTCGCCGCATCGCGGCGATGCGCCCGCTATAAACTCGACATTCGGACTACACGGCCGCGCGCTGTTCCGCCGCGGCTCACCAAGAAGTGCATAAATATTCATATTTTTTTTAAAAAACGGCAGAAAATCGTTGGAATTTGTATAAAAATACTTGATCGTTTTTTTATTATTCCCTAAAGTGGAAACGCAACATGGTTGTTGCGAAAACCGGATCTATTCCGGGCTTAATTTAAGAAAGGAGCTTCAGGCTCCTAAAGAGGAGGAGAAACAGGATGAAAAAGGCCACTGTTTTTCTCGGGATCTTTCTTTTACTGACCCTGTCCATGCTGTCGGCCGGGGGGAGTGGAGAAAACACCATCAAGATCGGTTTTAACATTCCGTTAACCGGTGATTCTCCTAAGGTTGGCGAAGGCAGTAAATATGCCGGGGAACTTATCAAAGCCAAAATCAACGCCCAGGGCGGCCTTGATGTCAAAGGGAAAAAATACCTTTTGGACTTTATTTATGTGGATAATGAACTCAAGGCGGAGTCCGCGGTTCAGGCGGCCATGAGACTGATTGAACAGGATCAGGTCCTGGCGGTGATAGGTCCCCAGGGGTCCGGGCGGGCCATTCCCGCGGGGCAGATCAACAACGACAACCGTACCCCCATGGTGTCCGCCTGGTCCACCAACCCGGATACCACGAAAAACCGGCCCTATGTGTTCCGGGCCTGTTTCCTGGACCCCTTCCAGGCTCCGGTGGCGGCTAAATTTGCCAAGGAGCAGTTTAAGGTTACCCGGACCGCGATCCTCTATAACCTGGAGGATGATTATTCCAAGACCCTGGCGGAACTGTACCGGGACAACTGGGAAAAAATAAACGGCCCCGGTTCGGTAACGGCCTTTGAGAGTTTTGGTCAGCGGGATCAGGATTTTTCCGTCCAGTTAACCCGGATCGTAAACTCCAACGCGGAAATGCTCTACCTGCCGGTGTATTACAACTTTGTGGGGCTGGTTGTGCCCCAGGCCAAGGATCTGGGCTGGAACAAACCCATCATGGGGGCCGACGCCTGGGGGTCCGCGGATCTGTGGGCCTTGAGCAAAGGCTCGGTGGCGGGGTATTATTTTACCACCCACTACGCCGCCGCGGGAGCCGTGGGGAAAACCAAGGAATTTATCGACGAATATAATGCCGCCTATGGGTACGTTCCCGACGATGTGGCGGCCCTTTCCCATGACGCCATTATGATAGTCCTGGAGGCTATCAAAAGCGCGGGGCTTACGGGTAATCTCCAGCGGGATAGGGACAATATCAAAAACGCCATCGCGGCCCTGCGGGACTACGACGGTATCACCGGCAGGATGACGTTTAACGCCGAAGGGGATCCGGAAAAGGATGCCGTGGTGGTGCAGATCAGTAATGCCGGGGAATTTGTTTATGTGACGAGTTTGAAACCGTAAAGTGAGCAGTTAGGAGGGAACGTGGGGAATAGAGGGAAAGAAGGGTGGAGTGAGAAGCAGGGAAAATTCCGCCGCTTCTCTACCGCACACTTTTCATTTCTACTCCCCGCTTTTTATGCTTTACGCTAATTTTTCCCTTCTAAAACCCGGAGGTGTCCCGTGTTGACTACGTTGTTACAGAATGTCCTTAACGCCCTCCAGTGGGGCAGTTTTTATTCGATGATAGCCCTGGGGTACTGTTTGGTATACGGGGTTTTACGGCTGATTAACTTTGCCCACGGCGATATTTGTATGACCGCCTGTTATATCGCTTTTTTTGCCGCCACGGCCCTCCTGGGGAAACTTGGGGGGAACGGCTGGGCGGTTTTTTGCCTTACCCTGATTTTAACCATGATCGGCGCCGCCCTTTTGGGAATCACCATTGAACGGGTCGCCTACCGGCCCCTGCGGAGAAAAGGGGTGAACCGCCTCTACGTGGTGATCACCGCCCTGATGGTAGGTTTTATTCTTGAAAACGGAAACCTGGCGGTCTTAGGCGCCAGTTCCCGGAGTTTTCCGGATATTATAGATAAACAACTGTGGCAGTTGGGTCCTATGGTGATTACCAACCTGAAATTGATGGTCATTATCGCGGCCTTTGTGGTATTCGGCATCCTTCAATTTATTGTGCAAAAAACCCTGTTTGGTATGTCCATGCGGGCTATTTCATATGATAAATTCGCCATTCCCCTCATGGGGATCCCGGTAAACCAGGTTATCACCTTCACCTTTGCCCTGGGGTCGAGCCTCGCGGCGGTTGCGGGGATCCTCTTCGGTATGTCCTATCCGGTGCTGGACCCCTATATGGGAACCATCATCGGCTGGAAGGCCTTTATCGCCGCGGTGGTGGGGGGTATTGGGGACATCAAGGGGGCTTTTATCGGCGGCTTTATCCTGGGGTTTATCGAGATCTTCTTTGCCGCCTTTTTCCCTTCCAGTTTTAAGGATCTTATTTCCTTTGTGATTCTGCTCATTATTTTGGTCCTGAAACCGACCGGGTTTTTTGGGGTGCCCCGGAGTACAAAAATATAGGAGGGCCGCCCTATGGCGCAGCCGTTAGATTTACCCATAAAAAGAAAATACCTGATGCTGACCATCGGAATCATAGCCGGGGGTTTGATTATCATAACCGTCCTCGCGGCCCTGGGGGTGATCAACCAATACATCCAGAGCGTGTTGATGTCCATCGGTATCAACATTATCTTTGCCAGCAGCCTCAATATCGTCAACGGATATATGGGGGAATTTTCCTGCGGCCACGCGGGGTTTATGGCCGTAGGCGCCTATGTGTCCTCGGTGCTGTCCCTGATTTTCTTTACCGAAAACAAATTCACCGGGGCGGCCCTTTTGCCCCCCCAGAGCGCCATTTTCCTTTTTCCCGCGGTTATCCTCATCGGGGGAGCGGCGGCGGCGTTGGCGGGGATCCTGGTGGCCATCCCGTCCTTCAAAACCCGGGATGATTACTTGGCGATTATCACCATCGCGGCGAATTATATCATCATGACCGCCATCAATAACCTGGAGGTGGTCGGGGCCAGCCGGGGCTTAATGGGGATGAAAAACACCCTTTTTGCCATGTCGGATATTATCCCCCTTCCCTGGATGCTCATCTGGATTCTCTTGTTTGTGGTTATGTGCGTGATCGCCATCAAGCGTTTGATGGGCTCTGTTTTGGGTAAGGGAATTTCCGCCATCCGGTACGATGAAATTTCCGCGGAAATTATGAGCGTAAACACCAACCGGATGAAACTGTTGGCCTTTATGTTTTCTTCGGGACTGGCGGGGATCGCCGGGGGGCTTTTTGCCCACATGCTGGGGTTCATCAACCCCAGTTCCTTCAATATTATGAAATCCACCGAGGGTATGGTCATGGTGTACCTGGGGGGTATGGGGTCCCTCTCGGGGTCGGTACTTTCGGCGGTGTTTTTCACCCTGCTTTTGGAATTACTCAGGCCCCTGCAGATCCTCAAATGGGTGTTTATCCCCCTGCTGCTGATTTTGCTCATGCAGTTCCGTCCGGAAGGCCTGCTGGGGAACCGGGAGTTGATCGATTTTCTTCCGGGGATAAAAAAAACGTCCGGCGGGGTAAGCAAAACCACCGGTAAAGGAGGCGGCAGCCATGAATCGGCATCTTGAAATTAAAAGCCTGACCCACCGTTTCGGCGGGCTCCAGGCGCTGACCGATATCAACGTTATCCTGAAAAAGGGGGAGATCGCCGGGCTCATCGGTCCCAACGGGGCGGGAAAAACCACGGTTTTTAACCTGGTGAATGGTTTTTATATCCCCACCGAGGGGGATATTATCGTGGCCGGGATACGGATCAACGCCCTGAAACCCCACGAGATCGCGGCGATGAAGATAGGCAGGACCTTTCAGAACATCCGGCTCTGGAGCGAGATGACGGTTCTGGACAATATCCGGATCTCCCAGCACTACCAGTTGGGGTACAACGCGGCGGACGCTTTTTTTAACACCCGGCGTTACCGGGAGCGGGAAGCGGAAATTACCCGTTCCGCCCGGGAGCTCCTGGAGGTGTTCAACCTGGCGGACCTGGCCGATGAGTACCCCAAAAACCTCCCCTACGGGATCCAGCGCCGGGTGGAAATCGCCCGGGCTCTTTCCCTGCGGCCGGAACTGCTTTTGCTGGACGAACCCGCCGCGGGCCTCAGTACCGCGGATGTCTCCAGCCTCATCGATTATATCCACTGGATCCACGACACCTTCAAACTAACCATTTGGATGATCGAACATCAGATGGAGGTTATTATGTCCCTCTGCCAGAGTATTTCGGTTATTGATTTTGGAAAGGAAATAGCCTGGGGTACCCCGGAGCAGATCAGAAATAATCCCGAGGTTATTAAAGCCTACCTTGGGGACGGAGAAATATAATGCTCCTGGAAGTAAAGGATCTCAAGGTTTCCTACGGAAACATCGAAGCCCTCCACGGTATTTCCTTCAATATTGATAAGGGTGAGATCGTTACCCTTATCGGGGCCAACGGCGCGGGAAAAACCTCGACCCTCCTCAGCCTGGCCCGGCTGCCCCGTCCGGAAGCGCCGGTGGTTTCCGGGGGGGATATTTTGTACGCCGGGGAGAGTATCTTAAAAACCGAACCCCATACGTTGATCCAGAAAAAGATGATGGCCCTGGTTCCCGAAGGCCGGCATATTTTCGGCAACCTTTCGGTGGCGGAAAACCTCCACATCGCGTCCTTTCCCCACCGCCGGGACATTAACCGGGCGAACATTATCGGGGAAAACCTGGACCTGGTTTACGGCCTTTTCCCCCGGCTCCATGAACGGCGGAAGCAGCGGGGGGAATTGCTCAGCGGCGGGGAACAGCAGATGCTGGCGGTTGGCCGGGCCCTGATGACCGGCAGTGACTTTATCATGCTGGACGAACCCTCCATGGGTCTGGCGCCGAAACTGATGTACGAGATGTTCCGCGCCCTCAGACAGCTCAATTTTGTCAAACACATCACCATCCTGGTGGTGGAACAAAACGCCAAAGTCGCCCTGGAATTCGCCGGCCGGGGGTATGTCCTGAAAACCGGCGAGATCTTTGCCAGCGGCACGTCCCGGGAACTCGCGGAAAATCCCGACGTAAAAAAGGCGTATCTGGGGGGGTAGGTGCTAAAACGCCTGATTGGCAGGCGGGGTTCATGCCAGGGCCAACACGCTAAGAAGGGGGAGCGCCCTTGATGTCATCGGATCTACCCGTTTTACCCATGACGAGCCGTCTTTGACGCGGCTCCCCCTCGCTCCAACCCCGCGCCGCCCGCGTGCGGGCTTAGGCGGGTTTTCCGCTACCCCCACTCTTTTTTTTCACGGGCCTAATCCGTAACTGGTTGACCGTACCGGGGGTACGGCGTATCCCGGACAAAGCAGCCGTTTGCCCGGGATTTTTCAGCACACATTGACAAACAGCAAAAATAAGGCTAAAGAGTAACCTGGGGTATACCTATGGAACCGCTTCTGAGCATCGATAACCTTGAAGTACAGTTTTACACCATGGAGGGCGTCCATCAGGCGGTCCGGGGTCTGTCCCTTACCCTGGAAAAGG
>JAITKD010000221.1 GCA_031278575.1 Spirochaetaceae bacterium
TCAAAATTTTTAACCTCCTCCAATACCTGTTTGACAAATTCCTCGTGCTGTTTCTTATGGGCGGCAAATTCAGGATAATTGATGTTCCTGAGGATCCGTTCTTCCGCGCTGAAATGGAACTTTACATAATCCACCGTTCCCTGGACCGCGATCTTAAAATTCTCCCGGGCCGCCTCGTCTCCCTGAAGGCAGCTCTCATAAAGGGTATTAGTCAACCGGATGAGTTCTTTATGCTGATCGTCTATCAGGGGGATACCGATTAAATAGCGATCATCCCATTCAACAATAACATTATCACCCATATAGTACCTCGCTTTTAAGGCTTATCATTCCGCCTGATAGCTAGAATATATAAAATTCAGGATAGTTACAATACATTGAAAATACGGTATACTGGAATAATGGAAAAAGACATTGAATATATTAGGTCTAAACGGGCCTTTATTATCGACATGGACGGGGTGATCTACCATGGGAACATGATCCTTCCCGGTGCGGTGGATTTTGTGGAATGGCTGACCGGCAGTAACAAGGCATTTCTTTTTCTGACCAATTCCAGCGAACGGTCTCCCCTGGAACTGTCCCAGAAACTGGCCCGGCTGGGGATTATCGTGGCCCCGGAGCATTTTTACACCAGCGCCCTGGCCACGGCGGGGTTCCTCGCCTCCCAAAAGCCCGGCGGTTCCGTATACGTCATCGGGGAGCCGGGGCTGATCCAGGCCCTGTACGACGCGGGATTCACCATGAACAACATGAACCCCGATTATGTGGTAGTTGGGGAGGGCCGGGGGTATAGCCTTGAAGCCCTGGAACGGGCGGTCAAACTGGTCCTGGGGGGAGCCCGGTTGATCGGCACCAATCCGGATCTGACCGGGCCGGTGGAAGAGGGCATAGTCCCGGCCTGCGGTTCCCTCGTAGCCCCCATTGAATTAGCCGCCGAAACCAAGGCCTATTTTGTGGGGAAACCCAATCCCCTGATGATGCGGCACGGCCTGAGGCGGCTCAACGCGAACCGGGAAGAAACGGTCATTATCGGGGACCGGATGGATACGGACATCGTCGCCGGGGTGGAAGCGGAAATAGAGACGGTCCTGGTTCTTTCGGGGGTCACCAAAATATCGGACATTTCCCGTTTCCCCTACCGGCCCAAACATATCCTGGAGGGGGTTTTCGAGATTCCTCCGGATGCGGCGGATACGCATGGGTAAATTTACCGGTACCGGCTAAGACCGGGCGGCGGCCCTGCGGAGCCGGTCGTTGATGGCCGGCCCCAACCCGACCGGGGGCGCCTCCTCCGCCCGGATCCGGAAAAGGCCCAGCCGGTCCAGTTCGTGGAGGGTGTCAAAGAGGCTGGCCGCGGCCTCCGTCGTATCCCCCCCGCCGGAAAGAACCCGAATTCCGGGGAAAGGGCCGGCGCCGGGTATGCCCCGAAGCCACCGATCCCGGGATTCCCCGGAGAAAAAAAGACACCCCGCCCCGGCTTCGTATTCCAGGACGGCCATCTCCTCCGGGCGGTGGAGGGTGAGGGGGGTCCGGGGCGCGTAGTGGCTTTTAAGCTGCCCCGGGGCGTTGACCGGGCCGGCGGAGGGGCCGGGGATATCCACCGGCCCGATAAGGGCTTCGATTTTTTCCCGGGGGACGCCCCCGGGCCGGAGAAGCCGGGGTACGGGGCCGGTCATGTCCAGGACGGTGGACTCCACCCCGACCCTGGTCCGGCCTCCGTCCAGGATCAGGTCTACCCGGTCCCCCAGTTGGTCCCGGACGTGTTCCGCCCGGGTGGGGCTGAGGCGGCCGAAGGGGTTGGCGCTGGGGGCGGCTACCGCCCCGGTGGAACGGGCGATGAGTTTTCGGGCCGCCGGATGATCCGGCAGCCGGACCGCCACGGTGGCAAGCCCCGCGGTGGCCAGATCCGGCACCGCCCCGCGCTTGGGGAGGATCAGCGTCAGGGGCCCGGGCCAGAGGCCCCCGCAGAGGAGGCCGGTTTTTTTCCGGGCCTCCCCCTCCAGGGAATCCAGGTCCGCCGCCAACTCAAGCCCCTCAAGCCGGGCAATGTGGATGATCAGGGGATCAAACCGGGGCCGGTTTTTGACCTCAAAAACCCGGGCCAGGGCAGCGGGGTTAAACCCGTCGGCCCCAAGGCCGTAGACGGTTTCCGTGGGAAAGGCGACCAGCAGCCCCGCTTTGAGCGCCTCCGCCGCCAGGGTAATATCGGAATCGGAGACCGAAAGGATCCGCACCCTCCCCCCCTAAAACCAGCGCCGGTGTTTAAAGAAAAGCAGCATCCCCAGGGCGATGAGGAGCATTCCCCCCCAGGTAAGGGGATAGGCGTAGGGGTAACTTAATTCGGGCATGTGGGTGAAATTCATCCCATAAACGCCCACGATGAAAGTCAGGGGGATGAACAGGGTGGAAATGATGGTCAGCACCTTCATCACCTGGTTCATACGGTTGGAAACCGCCGAAAGGTTCACCTCCATTACCCCCGCGATAAGTTCCCGGTAAGTTTCCACGGTTTCCGCCGCCTGGCTCACGTTATCATGGAGATCCTTGATAAAGGGCGTTAATTCCTCATGGATAAAGACGGGGTCAAGCTGGGGCAGCAGGGAGAGACTCTCCCGGAGAGGCCAGACGATACGGCGGATCTTGAGGAGGTCCTGTTTTACCTTCTGGATATCCTGCATGAAGGATTCGTCCTTTTCGTCCATGGCCCGGTCCTCAAATTCTTCGATCTTGCTCCCCACATCGTCCAATACAAGAAAATAGGCGTCCGCTACCGAATCCATCAGCCCATAGGCCAGGTAGTCCGCCCCCATCTTCCGTACCCGGCCCCCGTTGTTCAAAATCCGCCGCCGGATTCCGCTGAAGGGGTCCCCGGCCGCTTCCTGAAAGGTGATCACCGTGTTTTTCATCAATACCAGGCTTATCTGTTCCGCAACCAGTTCGTTTTCCCCCCGGAGGTGCAGATCTTTAAGGATAAAAAAGAGGTAGTCGTCGAATTCCTCCACCTTGGGCCGCTGACCCGTATCCAGGACATCCTCTATAGTCAGGGGGTGGATGCCGTAACACTCCGCCAGCCGGGTAACGGCGGCGGAATCCTTGAGGCCGTTGACGTTGATCCAGGTAACTCCCCCGGGGTTCTTAAAGGTCAAAAGCTCATCCACCGTATCCGCCGACTGAAGCCAAGCCCGGGAAGGATCGTAGCCGATGATGGAAAGGGCGGTTTCCATAGGGTCCCGCTCCCCCACATAGACGGGACTGCCCGGGACTATACTGATGTTGGGCCGTTCGGTTTTTTCATCCATAATATGACGATACTATTCCGGGGATTTCCCCGCAAGGGGGGCCCCCGAAGGGGGGCTTTCTCCCCAGGCGGGAAACGTTCTCCCAAAGGGGCGGAAAGGTAATCGGCGCACCGGTTTAAAGGGCTCATCTGTCAAAAAGCGCTTTTAGTTCCTCA
>JAITKD010000232.1 GCA_031278575.1 Spirochaetaceae bacterium
AGGGGGCGTCAGCCGGAGCAGGGTTCCCGGCGTCCAGGGATCCGTTTGCTCCCGGCTCCCGGTAACGAGGATCAGACCTAGGGCCGAACAGCCGTAGCGGCCGTATTTCCCGGTTTGGGGCAAGGGGAAGGGGTCGGAGACGATCCGTACCGGGAGGGGTGAGCCCGGAGGCGCCGGGGGGTTGCCGGTCCGGGGGCCGGCCAGAAGGAAGGAGAGAACCGCCCGTTCCTTGGGAAAACCCGAGGCGGCGGACAGGCGGTGCAAGTCCCGGGGGGCGTCTCCGGTGGTAAAGGCGAAATGACACCACTTGGCCCTGCCCGCGGGCCCCCTGCCCCCGGGGATAAGCCCCCCCGGAAGGGGACAGACCCCGCCGTGGGGGCAGGGGGCCAGGGGGAAACGGCCCTGTTTCACCAAGGCGGCCCTGAGGGCGGCGATAAATTCCCCGGACCGGGGCGCCCCCGGTTCAACCACCAGGACGGATCCCCCTTCCCCCGCCAGGGCCGAAAGCAGCCGGGCCTGCCTTTCCGTGAACGGCCCCGGCGCGCCCTGTCCCGAAACTTCGTTATACATATTGACCGCGGTAACCAGGGCGGCCCGGGGTCCGTGAACCGGGGCGCCCAGGGAGGCCCGGATGGTTTTTATGACCCAGGGAGGGTCCTTCCCCGCCAGGGCGGCAAAAAGGGCCTTCCCCGCTTCCAGAACCGCCCCGGTCCGGTCCAGGCAGCGGAATTCCAGGGACAGCCCCCGCAAATCGGGCCGGGAAATCCAGAGGGCCAGGGGCAAGGTGAGGGGGCCCGATCCCAGGTCGGTAAGGGCGTCCCCGGCGGCCAGGGGGAGGGGCAGGGCCGGGAGCAGCCGGCAGAGGCGGTAGACGTTCCAGGGGAGAAAATACCGGAGGTAGGCCGAAAGCAGGCCGGGCCTGCCCAGGTAACCGTCCTCCCGTTCCCCCCGGCCGCTGGTAAGGAGCCGGGAAAGTTCCGCCACCTCCCGGGGGAGGCCGGCCCGGAAACGCCGGGGCAGGGGAAAGACCCGGTCGATAAGCGCGGGGAGCCCCTCCAGAAGGGGACGAATGCCGGCCCCCAAAGGCGGGAAAAGGGTTTCCACGGGGGGATCCTTCCTCATTCCGGGGAATTCCCCTTTTTTGCCCCCCGGGGCTCCGGCCCCCAGGCGTGGACCGTAAAATACAGGTCCAGCAGTTCCGACCGCAGGGCGTCGATGTGGGAACGCAGATCCACTGAGGAACCGGACAATTCCCGGAAAAGCTCCTCCCGGGCCCCTTCAATGGTAAACCGGCGGTCATAGAGGAGGTGTTTAAGCCTGAGGAGGATCCGGAGGTCTCCTTTGGAGTATACCCGCCGGCCTAAATGGTCCCGCCGGGGCTGAACCAGGGGGATTTCCCGTTCCCAGTACCGGATAACGTGGACCTTGAGTCCCAAAAGCGCTTCCACATCCCCTATCCCGTAGGAAGTCATCTCCGGCCCCTGCCGGGGGGAGGCCCGTGCCGGGGGGAGGCCCTTTCGGGGGGGCGGCCTTCGGCTCTCCCTGACGGGCGGATCTCGATTCCGACGGGGACGAGGGAATACCCCAGGTCCTTGCGGATCCGGTTTCGGAGGTACGAAACATAGGCTTCACTCACCGCTCCGGGCCGGGAAACAAAGAAAACAAATTTAACGGGGTTGTCCGATACCTGGACCGCGTATTTTACCTTGAACCTGGTCCGGGGCCCAATCGGGGGGGGGTATTCCGCAAGCCAGCGTTCCAGGGCCTGGTTGAGGGGGGCGGTCTCAACCCGTTTGTTGAGCTGGGCGTACATCCGTACCGCCGTAGCGAGCAGTTCCTCCACCCCGGCGCCGTCCAGGGCGCACAGGGCCAGGATGGGGGCGTAGTCCATCTGGGGGAAAAGAAACCTGGTCCGGTCCCGGGCGGCGGTGAAACTGTTTTTAACCGGGGGCATGGTATCCCATTTGTTCAGGACCAGGATGATCCCCCGGCCCTTTTCGTGGGCCAGGGCGGCGATCTTTTTGTCCTGTTCCGCCAGCCCTTCCCGGGCGTCGATGAGGAGGATCACGACATCCGCCTCGTCCATGGTTTTGATGGCCCGGTTCACCGAATAATATTCGATGTTTTCGGTAACCTTGGATTTACGCCGGATCCCCGCGGTATCCAGAACCAAAAAACGCCGGTTTTTATAGAAAAATTCCCCCTCCACCACATCCCGGGTCGTACCGGGGATATCGCTTACGATGGAAGCCCCCGAAGCGGTAAGCCGGTTTGACAGGGTGGACTTTCCCGTATTGGGCTTTCCCACCAGGGCGAGCCGTATGGGCCGGCCTTCGGTATCGTCAAGCTCCACCCGTGAAAAATCCAGCCGGGAAATTATGGCCTCCTCAAGCTCCCCCACGTTATCCCCGTGTTCGGCGGAGATCATAAAAATACGCTCAAACCCGTAGGAGAGGAGGTTCCAGGAATCCGCCTCCCGGCGGCCCCCTTCGGTCTTATTCACCGCCACCAGCAAACGGTTCCGGAGAGGCCGGAGGATGCGGATAAATTCCTCATCCTCCGCGGTTACGGACCCGGCTTCCAGGATCAGCACCACCAATGCCGCCTCCCCCAGGGTTTCCAGGGTCCGTCCTACTACGAGGTCGTCCAGGGCGTCCGGCAAGGCGCCCTCCCGGTCCAGCTTGAACCCACCGGTATCGACGAGCCGCAGGGGCTTTCCCGCGATAAAGGCGTCCATTCCCACCGGGTCCCGGGTAACCCCCGGGGTAGGATCCGTGATGGCCCGGCGTTTATGCAAAAGCCGGTTGAACAGAGTCGATTTACCCACATTGGGCCGTCCCGCCAGGACCACCACCGGGAGGTTCCGGTATTTTAAATCGCCGTTAAATTCCATGAAACAACACTCCGGAACAGCTTAGGCTCTGTACAAATTAATCGGCGGAAAACGTTTTGTCCATCCATGCTTCCACCAGGGCGGTTACCTGGGAATAGGAACAACAATTCAGGGCTTTTTCCGTCAAATCCCGGCAGCTTTCCATGCCTGCCCCCCGGATGATCCGTTTCACCTGGGGTATGGATGAGGCGGTCATGCTGAATTCGTCCAACCCCAGCCCGAGGAGCAGCGCCGTAGCGGCGGTATCCCCCGCCAGCTCTCCGCACATGGCCGCCTTGATCCCTTTTTTATGGGCCGCGTCGATGGTGTTTTTCAAGAGCCGCAGCACCGCCGGATGGGCAGGCTGGGCCAAATAGTTGATTTTTTCGTTCCCCCGGTCCACCGCCAGGGTGTACTGAATGAGGTCATTGGTCCCAATGGAAAAAAAGTCCGATTTCTCCGCCAGGATATCCGCGGTCAGCGCCGCCGAGGGGATCTCTATCATGGTTCCCACCTCGATATCCGGGGCATAGGCCTGACCCCGCCGCCGGCATTCCCCCCGGGCCTCTTCCAAAAGGCTTCGGGCCTGTTCCAGTTCCTCGATCCCGGAAATCATGGGGAACATGATCCGCACCGTACCGTACACGCTGGAACGGAGGATCGCCCTGAGCTGGGTCTTAAATAATTCCGGCCGGGAAAGGCAAAACCGGATGGCCCGCCAGCCCAGAAGGGGATTTTTTTCATCCGCCGCCTGAAATTCGGGGAGTAGTTTATCCCCCCCCACGTCCACGGTCCTGATGGTTACGGGAAGGCCCTTCATGGCCTTGACCACCTGGCTATAGGCATGGAACTGTTCCTCCTCCTCCGCGGTGTAACCCGGGGTAAGAAAAAGGAACTCCGACCGGTAGAGCCCTATCCCCTCCGCCCCAAACCGCCGTACCTGCTCCGCCTCTTCGGGGATCTCGATATTGGCCTTGAGGCAGACCCGGTGTCCGTCGGTGGTTTCCGCGGGAAGATCCCCCAGGGCCAAAAGGCCGTCAAACATTTTATGGTACTGATAAATGGCCTGTTCGTATTGGTTCAAGTCCTTTTCATCCGGATTTATGAGAACCTGGCCGGTATCGCCGTTGATGATCAGTATGTCCCCCTGGTTGATCTCCCAGGTGGCGCTGGAAAGGCCCAATACCGCGGGAATTTCAAAGGCCCGGGCGAGGATAGCGGTATGGGAAGTACGGCTCCCCATGTCCATCACCAGTCCCTTGACCCGATTCTTGTTCATGACCAGGGCTTCCGATGGTAACAGGTCATGCACCACCAGGATCACATCTTCGGACAAATCGGCGAGGGAAAATTTCGTTATGGACAGGAGTTTGTTTACAATTCTATTGGACACATCGTAAATATCCGAAGCCCGTTCCCGGAGGTAGGGATCCCCGGAGGCTCCGAGCTTTTGGGCCAGTTCAGAGGAAATATCCCGGACTACCCATTCAATATTGTTTTTATCTTTATCGAGCCTCGCCCGGATCTGATCCTTAAAATCAGGATCCTCCAACATCATAAGATGGGCCTCAAAAATCGCCGCCTGTTCTTTACTTATCTCCCGAACCGCCCGGTCATTCAGGGCCTTAACTTCCCGGACCGCCTCCGCTACGGCATCCTGGAACCGCAGCCATTCGGCCTCAATCTGATCCTGCCCAATGGCGTACCGGGAGAATTCGGGAAAATCATCCTCCAGATACAAAAAGGCCTTGCCTAAAACAATACCGGAGGAAGCGGGGATACCGGTCAACTTTTTCATTATGATAAAGATAACCTAAAAGGGGGTCTCTGTCAAATCAG
>JAITKD010000042.1 GCA_031278575.1 Spirochaetaceae bacterium
ATTTACCCGGATAAGGTTACGGCGTTCCATGTCCCGCAGGAGGTCGAGGGCGGCTGAATCAATAAGGTCAACGGTTACGGTCATAAAATCTCCGTAACTGGATTATAGCATAAATGAGAAAAGGTGTCAATCACCGGTTAAGGAGGCTTATATGAGCGGTAATTATAGACAGGGGGGAACCGGGGCCCTTATCACCATCGCGTTCAGGAACATTTTCCGCAATCTCAGGCGGACCCTGTTCTGCGTGGCCGCGGTGGGGATCGCGGTGTTCTTCATCGTGTTTTATTCGTCCCTCATCGACGGGATGATGAAGAGCATGCACGAGGTGGTGCAGGTTTTTGAACTGGGCCACGTGCGGGCGGTGTCGGCCCAATACGAGGCGGAGAGCGAATACAGCCCGGTCCAGTACCCCGTGGCCGAGGGGCGGAGCCTCGCCGCGGTAACGGAACGGATCCGGGCCATCCCCGGCGTGCGGGCGGTGTTCCCCCGGATTTCCGCCTACGCCACCCTGCAGGAGAGCCTCGTGAAGCACGCGGCCCTCTGGGGCATGAACATGGCGGAGGAGACCGCGGTGAACCGCTTCAACCTCACCGACCGGAACGACGGCCTTGTGGAGGGCCGCTGGCCCGCGCCGGGCGGCAACGAGTGCGCCGTGGGCCTCCGGTTCGCGGAAAAGGCGGGCCTCAGGATCGGCGACCGGATCCCCCTCAAGACCGTGTCGGCCCAGTTCTCCGACAAGATGTGGGCCCCGGCGGTCAGCGGGATCTTCCGCTTCGACTACGCCAAGGCCGACGGGGAGACCATCATCGCGGACTTCAGCCGCCTCCAGCGCCTCCTCGTGCTGGACGACGCGGCCCAGCAGATCATCGTCTACGCCGACTCCCCGGAACAGAGCCCCCGCATCGCCGCGGAGATGGAAAAGATCCTGGGGCCGGAGGACCTGGTTACCGAGTGGCGGGATCAGTACTGGATCGTGATGATGAATATGTACCAACCCCTCTACTATTTGATATACCTCATCTTCCTCATCGTGGCCTGCCTCCTCATCGTCAACACCATCACCATGATCATCCACGAGCGGATCAAGGAGATCGGCATGATGGGGAGCCTCGGTATGACCCGGGCCGAGATCGTCCGGGTCTTCTTCTTCGAGTCGGTATTCCTCGCCATGGCCGGCGCCACGGCGGGGGTGATCGCGGGGGGGCTCCTCACCGGCATCGGCCAGTTCTTCCCCCTGCGCTGGACCGCCATGGCCGGCGAAAGCACCTTCGCCGAACTGCCCGCGGCCAACGCCATTTTCTTCGACTTCAGTTTCGCCAGCCTGCTGCGGAGCTGGCTCATGGGCGTACTCGTGGCGTCGGTGTTCACCCTGTTCCCCAGCCTGAAAAGCGCCTTCGTGGAACCGGTGGAAGCCTTACGGCGGTAAATAACAATGGAGGCTTTCCCAAAACTTCAGTTTTGGGAAAGCAACCTCATTATTCATAATTAATTTACGGAGGTTTATGATGAAAGTAGCGGTATGCGCGTTTACATTTGTGGTAACGGCGGCGGCGTTGGTGTACGGACAGGCCCCGTCCGCCGCGGAACTGCTTCGGCGGGTGGATGACAACGAGATCTACGCCACCATCGAGTACGAGGGTGAAATGATCATCGAGTATCAAAACAGGCGCTTTGTCAAAACCATGAAAGCCTGGGCCCGGGAAAATTCCGACAGCTTTATCGAGTTCACCAACCCGGAGGACCGGGGAACCAAGTACCTGAAAAAGGGTGGGCGGCTCTACGTGTATTCCCCGGACACCGAGGAGGTGATGTTGATTTCCGGCCACATGCTCAAGGAGTCCATGATGGGTTCCGATATGTCCTACGAGGATACCATTGAAAACGAGAAGCTGTCGGCACGGTACAATCCGGTCCTTGCGGGTTCTGAAATTTGGAATAACCGGGACTGCTGGGTCCTGGACCTCTCCGCGAAAAAGCGGACCGAAAGTTACCCCAAACAGAAACTATGGATAGACCGGGAAACCGGGGACTGCATCCACTACGAACTCTTCGCCCTCTCCGGCGCGAAACTCAAGGAGTACAACCTCAACAGGGTGGAAGTCTTCGGGGGCAGGCGCTTCCCGGTGGAAATCGAGATCCGGGACCTTTTGCGGAAAAACAGCAAGACTACCATGGTGATGCGGAAGGCGGCGCTGGACCGGCCCATCGCGGATTCGGTGTTCAGTACCCGGAACCTGGAAAGATAGTGGATCGAGCCGGCCGCGAACCTGCGGTTGCGAACCTGCGGTTCGATAGAACAGGCGTTAGGGAAACGCTGATTAACTTGACGCTCATCGCGTTTCCCTAATGTATTTGCTCGTTTCATTGCGCAAATGGGGTAAACTTTGTTTACCTTGCGTTAAAGGAGCGCCGATTTATTCTCGATTGAATAAATCAGTGCTTCCTTAGGAATGAAGGAGGCGTGATAATGATGAAGGCGGCGTTGGTTTTGGGGATGATACTTTTTCTCTGTGCCGCGGGGGGAGGGGCCTTTGCCCAGGGATTGGAATTTTCGGGGCTTCTGGACAGCAAAGTGGGTTTTGCGGGGGATCCCGGCGGCAGGCAGCCCTTCGCCTATGATTGGGAGGAGTACGCCAATCTACGGATGCGGGCTTCCCTGGGGGATAGGGCGGATTTTTACGGCGCCGTTAACCTCATCGCCGTCGCGGGGAGTTCCGCCGTAAACGTAACGGCCGGGACCGCCCCTTCCGCCTTTACGGTTGGGGAAAACTACGCCGCCGCCATGGAACTGGAACGGCTCTATTTCCGGATTCGGGGGGAGGCGCTCGGCGCCGATATAGGGCTCCTGCGGCTGGCTTTCGGCTACGGCCAGGCTTTTAGCCCGTCGGACTTCCTCAACCCGCGCAGCCCCCTCTTCCCCGACGCCCGCCCCCGGGCTGTCTTGGGGGCCGCCCTCTCCGCCTACCCCCAGGACACCCTCAAGATTCTGGCCTTCACGGTTGCTCCCCAAAACCCCCTCGATTCCGGCGGCGGCGGTTTTATCGCCGGGACTTCCGCCGACAAGCACTGGGATCGGGCCAGCGTCCAATTCCTTTACGCCTACGAGGCCCCCCGGGACGGTTTCCCGGCCGGTATCCACCGTTCCGGCCTTTCCCTCAAGGCGGACCTTGAACTGGGTTTTGCCGCGGACCTCCTCTACACCTATAACCCCGAGGCCGGGACGGGGATCGGGGGCCTCTCCGCGGACGCCGGCTTCGACTACTCCTTCCGGAACGGGGACTTCTACGTCCTCGCGGAATACCTCTACAGCGGGTCCGCCGCCGCCCGAAATGCTGAGAACGCGCCGGGCTTTTCCTCCCGGCACAATCTCTGCGGTACGGTTCTTTACCATATCAATGATTATACCCAGGCAAACCTCACCTGCCTTTTCGGCCTGGAGGATGTTTCCCTTACTCCGGTCATCACCCTGGATCACGATCTTATCCAGGGCGTTACCCTGACCCTGTCAGGCCGGGCGTCCCTCGGCAAGGAAAAATTTAACGGTTTTTCCACCGCCGCCAGGGTCAGGCTCCGTTTCTGACGGAAACAATGGGAAGCCGCGATACGGCAGATCATGGTATGACGGGATCTCCCGGAGGCCCGGTATGCCGCCGGCCATCTTCTTCACCTTTTCGGTCCATACCGGTGAACCGGAGGTTCGCGCCGCGCGCGTTCAGCGCGCGGTCAATTAGTTTTGGAACAGGTTCACTGGACTATTGCCCAAAAAAAATATAAATTATAAGTAACGGTTCATGGATATATATAGTGTATCTTTAATTCAATAACACTATACATAGTATATGAATGAAAATATAATCATCATATAGGGGGGTGAACGGGTACACGGACAAAATCCGGGGTTGTTGTTTCAAAATTTAAGATTTTGAAACCGCCTTAACTATAGTTGTTTTCATGGAGGATAAACGGATGGCCGATAACGGAATTGTCTATGTTGATATAGAAGAAGGCCGCAAACGGGTAATGGGGAATACCAAACTTTATATAAAGTTGTTACTTAAATTCAAGACCGACCCGAATTTGGAGGCTTTTTTTGCGGCGGTAGCGGAAAGGGATTATGAGAAAGCCCAGGGCCTAGTCCATACCATCAAGGGTATTGCCGCTAATTTGTCTTTAACCGGGCTCTACAAACAGTCGGTGGAATTTGAAGCCCAAATAAAAAACAAAGAGGTAAAACCAGGAATGCCGGAATCTTTTAAAACCTGCTTTGAGGAGACTATGAAAAACGTCGATAAGGTAATTGAGCAATATGGGTAATAATGGCGCCAAAATTCCCACGGTTCTGGTGGTTGACGATGTAGAGATGAACCTCATGATCCTTGAGGAGATCCTCAAGGATAGTTACCGGGTTATTACTGCGGGAAACGGGAAGGAAGCCTTGGAAATTCTGTATCATGCCGAGGTTTTGCCCAAGATTATTTTGCTTGATGTTTTTATGCCCGAGATGAACGGGTATGAGATGCTCAATGTACTGAGAGGAGATCCGCAAATCCACGATTCACTCAGGCGTATTCCGGTGATCTTCATCACCACTTCGGATTCGGAGAGCGAAGCCCTGTCCGCCGGGGCGGTGGATTTTATTTCTAAACCGTTTCAGCCGGAGATTGTAAAACTCCGGGTGATGAATCAAATCGAATTAAAAAATTACAGTGACAGCCTGGAAGCAATGGTGGCGGAAAAGGCCGCGGAAATAACCTCCACCCTGGACAATATGCTCCAGGCCATGGCCAATATCATTGAGTACCGTAATTTGGAGTCCGGAAGCCACGTTAAAAGGACCCAGCTTTTTTCAAAAGCCCTGATCAATCATGTCATGGATTCATCCTCCCCATACGCCGAAGAACTCCACGGCCTTGAGCCGGATATTATCGTCAAATCCGTGGCCCTCCACGATGTGGGTAAAATAGGTATCCCCGACAAGATCCTCCTTAAGCCCGATAAATTGGACCCGGAAGAGTTTGAAATTATGAAAACCCACACCATCATCGGGAAAAACATCATTGAGTCCATTCTAACCCATAGTGATGCGCTGTATTTAAAACATTGCCGGGATATTTGTTACTGTCACCATGAACGGTTTGACGGGAAGGGTTATCCCCGGGGACTTAAGGGGCATGACATTCCCCTTTCCGCCCGGATCGTCTCCCTGGTTGATGTGTATGACGCTTTGGTTTGTGAGCGGGTCTATAAAAAGGCCTTTTCCCATGACGAGGCGATAAGAATAATCGGCAATGGCCGGGAGACCCAGTTTGATCCCCTGCTTACCGATGCGCTCATTGAAATTCAGGATGCTTTTAAGGAAATTTTCCAACAAAATCAATAGCCGGGTAATGGTAAGGCCGGTGAGGAGGTTCCCGGACCGGTCCGATGCGCCTGTCCCAAACCCCCGTTGGTGGGAACCGGCTTTACCGTTGAGGGGGTATAGGTGTCCGTTGAAATAGAATTAAAAGCCTGGGTAGATGATCCCGATAGGGTGCGGCTCCGGCTCTTTTCCCGCGCCGGGCAGGGTACTTCTTTTGAAAAAGCGGATGCCTATTGGGTGTTTCCCGGGGGATGCGGCGCGGTCCCCCCGTCGGGGGTACGGATCCGAAGGGAAACCAGAACCGACCCTGCCGGAGCGGTTTCGCAAGCCCTGTGGGTAACCTACAAGGTCAAGGAAGTCCGGGGGGGTATGGAAATAAACGACGAGCGGGAATTTTCGGTATCCGATGCCGCCGCCTTTGAGGATTTGCTCCGCCGGCTGGGGCTTCAAAAGGGCATAGAAAAAAACAAGCGGGGATGGGCCTGGAACTGCGCCGGCATCACCGCGGAACTCACCGAAGTAGCGGGCCTCGGCTGGTTTGTGGAACTGGAAATCATCACCGATGATGCGGCCGAGGGGACCGTAACCGCCGCCAGGACCCGTCTTTTGGCGTTGCTCCGCAAAATCGGCGTCAAAAAGAACCGGATCGAACCCCGGTATTACACGGAAATGCTCCGGGCCCCCCAGGGGGTTTCAGGCCCCTAAGGTGGGGTCTGACCCCAAGGGGACCCTTTCGGGGGCCCCTCGGCCGCGTCCTCGTTTGGGGTCTGACCCCGGCAAGGGGCTATGTCTGAATTTCTATACCGGGGTCTGACCCCAAGGGGGGGCAGACCGCTCCGGGGGCCTGAACTCCTGCCCTATGGGGGCCTGTGCCTTGACTAAGCGGTATCGCCTTTTTATAGTGATTGAATATGAAACGAAGATTAATAACCTCCGCGTTGCCCTATGTAAATAACGTCCCCCATTTGGGGAACCTTATCCAGGTTCTGTCCGCCGATGCCTTTGCCCGGTTCTGCCGGCTCCGGGGGTACGACACCCTCTATATTTGCGGTACCGACGAATACGGTACCGCCACGGAAACCAAGGCCGCCGAGGAAGGGGTAAGCCCCCGGGAGTTATGCGATCGTTATTATGCCGTTCACGCGGACATTTACCGCTGGTTCAATATCAACTTTGATAAATTCGGCCGGACCACAACGCCGATTCAGACCGAAATTGTACAGGACATATTCAAAAAACTGGATGCCCACGGCTTTATCGTGGAGCGTACCATAGAGCAGCTTCACTGCGGCCGCTGCGACAGGTTTCTGGCGGATCGGTACGTCCGGGGCGTCTGCCCCCACTGCGGGTCCCCGGACGCCCGGGGGGATCAGTGTGAGGTTTGCGGCAAACTCCTGGACCCTACGGAATTGAAGGGCCCCCGGTGTTCAAGCTGCGGTTCCGAACCGGTTCTTAAATCAACCAGGCACCTCTATATCGATCTCCCCCGGCTCAAGGATCGTCTTGAGGAATGGCTCAAGGATGCTTCGGTAAAGGGTTTTTGGGCAAATAACGCGCTGCAGATGACCCATTCATGGATCCGTAACGGCCTTCGGGAACGGGCCATCACCCGGGATCTCAAATGGGGCATCCCGGTTCCCAAGGCGGGGTATGAAAATAAGGTTTTTTATGTTTGGTTCGACGCCTGTATCGGGTATATTTCCATCACCGGGAATTACGGGGCGGAAACCGCCGGAGACTGGCGCCGTTTTGTTGACGATTGGTGGAAAAATCCCGAAGAGGTGGAACTTTTTCAGTTCATCGGCAAGGACAATATCCCCTTCCATACGGTTATTTTCCCCTCAAGCCTTTTGGGAACCGGGGAAACCTGGACCATGCTACACCACATGTCCAGTACTGAATATCTCAATTACGAAGGGGGAAAATTCTCCAAATCCAAGGGAATGGGGGTTTTTGGTACCGATGTCATGGATACCGGCATCGGTACGGATATTTGGCGGTTTTATATATTTTATAACCGCCCGGAACGGGCGGACGCCCTTTTCACCTGGAAGGATTTTCAGGAGAAGGTGAACGGCGAATTGATCGGCAACCTGGGGAACCTGGTGAACCGGACCCTTTCTTTTGTTACCCGGTATTATGACGGGGTGATTCCCGGCGGAACCGGAAATCCGGAGTTTTGGGATCGGGTACGGAAATTCGAGGCCGATATTACCGAAAAGCTGGAACGGGCGGAACTCCGGGACGCCTTTAGGACCGTTTTTGAGCTATCCTCTTTTGCCAATAAAACCTTTCAGGACGGCGAACCCTGGAAAAAACGCACGGAGAATCCCCCGGCCGCGGGAGCCCTCATCCGGGACCTTTGCCACGTGGTCCGGGATATCGCGGTGATGATCCACCCCTATATTCCCGCCTCCGCCGAGAAGATTGCATCCTTTTTCGGCCTGACTATCCGGGGGCAGGATGCTGCCTCAAAAGAAAAGAGCCTTTCCTGGGAGGATATCGGCCGGGAAGGGGGACTCCTCAGGGTGGAAAAAAGCGAGGTCCTTTTCTCCCGTTTGGAGGATGACCTGGTCCGGGAACTGCGGGAGCGTTACTCCGGGAGCCAGAAGGATCGGGCGGATCGGGACGCCCTTAAACCCGGGGGGGCGCCGCCGGGGGATACGGGGGATATGCCCATGGAAAAAGCCCTTCCCCTTCCGGACCGTTTTGTCCAAACCCTGGACCTCCGGGTCGCCCGGATCGTAAAAATCGAAGGGCATCCCCGGGCGGATAAACTCTACATCGAAACCCTGGAAATCGCCGGGGAAGAACGGACCATTGTCTCGGGCCTGGTCCCCTTTTATAAAGCGGAGGAGCTTTTGGGTAAACACATCATCCTTGCCTATAACCTCAAGGCGGCGAAACTCCGGGGAGTGGAAAGCCGGGGTATGCTCCTGGCCGCTTCCGATAGGGACGCGGAGGGGAATGAACGGGTGGAGGTCCTGGACGCGGGGGATGCCCCCACCGGTACCCGGGTGCAAATCCGGGGGCTGTCCCCGGGAACGCCCCCCGCCGAGATCGATATCGACGCCTTTTTTTCTGTTCCCATCGGGGTGGTAAACCACGAAGTCGTTGTCGGGGACCGGGCGCTCACCCTCCGGGGAAATCCCCTCCGTACTCAGGTGATCGGCGCCGGTGAGGTACATTAATGGTTGTCCCCGGACAATCTATCCCGGACTCCCGTACCGCCCCCCGGCGGGTTCATTCCCAAGGGCGCCCCCCGCCGGAGGTCGTCTCCGCGGCATACCTTCGTCAGCTCATCCCCGCGGATCTCTCCTGCTGCGGTAACGCCGGGTCTTTTCTCCAATCCGGTTTTTGGGGGGGCTTCAAGGCCCGGTTCGGCTGGACGGCCCGGGCGTTCCTCGCGGATTGGGCCGGGGCGGGCATTATGCCCCTCCTCGTGCTGTGGCGGCCCCTTGCGCCGGCCCTCTCCTTCGCCTATGTCCCCGGGGGGCCGGAACTGCCCCCGGATTTTCCCGGGGACGACGGGGCCCGAAACGGGGCCCTGCGGGAACTGGCCCGGGCCTTAGGGCCCCTGCTGCCCGGGGATACGGCGTTTATCCGCTTCGATCCCCCCTGGTACACCGAAGGGGCCGAAACGCCGCCCCCCCGGATAGCCCCCCCCTTCACCCGGGCGGGGGCGGATGTCCAGCCTCCGGATACGGTACTTATCGATCTTGCCGTTTCGGGGGATGAGATCCTCCGGGGAATGAAACCCAAGTGGCGTTACAACATCGGTCTTGCGGAGAAGAAGGGGGTCGTTACGGAGCGCCGGGACGAGCGGGGCCTGGAGGTCTTTTACGCCCTCTACGGGGAAACGGCGAAACGGGACGGCATCGCCATCCACGGCCCGGAATACTACCGGACCCTTTTTGCCTGTTCCCGGGAACAGCCCGGCCAGGAACTCCGGCTCTACCTGGCCTTCCACGAAGGGGCCCCCGTCGCCGGCAGTATCGTCCTCTTCCGGGGGGCCGCGGCGGTTTACCTCTACGGGGCCTCCTCCAATCAAAAGCGGAACCTCATGGCCCCCTACGCCCTGCAATGGCGGGCCATACAGGACGCCCGGGCCGCCGGCTGCGGGGAATACGACCTCTACGGCATCCCCCCCCGGGAAGATCCCGCCCATCCCATGGCGGGGCTTTACCGGTTTAAGACCGGTTTTGGCGGCCGGATCATCCACCGGAGCGGGAGCTGGGACTATCCCTACCGGCGGGTAAGGAAAACCCTTTTTACCCTTGCCGAGGGGTTACGGAAATTTTTGCGGAGTATGAAAAAACGATGAACCTGGAAGCCTTTATCCTCGGCTGCGGGGGGATGATGCCCCTGCCGAACCGCCACTTAACCTCGGTCCTGCTCCGGCGGGAGGGGGATCTTTTTCTTTTTGACGGGGGGGAGGGGACCCAGGTTTCCCTGCGCCGGCTGAACCTCCGGTGGAAGAAGATCTCCGTTATCTTTGTCAGCCACCTCCACGCGGATCATGTGACGGGTATTCCGGGGCTCCTGATGCTCTCCTCCCAGGTTGACCGGGACGATCCCCTGTACGTCATCGGTCCCCGGGGGATTGCCGAATATATTGAAACCAACCGCCGTACCCTGGATATGTATATCAACTATGAAATCGTGGTTAAGGAGATAGGCCCCCCCGGCATCGTATACGCGGGGGAGGACTTTCAGGTGCGGGCCTTTCCCCTGCGGCATACCAAACCCTGTGTGGGATATGTTTTTGAGGAGAACCGCCGCCCCGGGGAATTCCACCCCGAAAAAGCCGCCGCCCTGGGGGTTCCCCGGGGCCCCCTCTGGTCCAGGCTTCAGGCCGGGGAGCCGGTCCGGGCCGCGGACGGTTCGGAGGTGCTTCCCGGCGAGGTCCTGGGCCCTTCCCGTTCGGGGCGGAAATTTTCCTTTGTAACCGACACCCTGGCTTTTCCCGGGATCGCCGACGAGGTGGCGGGCTCGGATTTTTTTGTCTGCGAGGGGATGTTTGAAAAGGAATTGGAAGAAAGCGCCCGGGAGAAAAAGCACATGACCGCGGAACAAGCCGCCCGGATCGCCGCCGCCGCCGGGGTAAAGAAGCTCGCCCTGATCCACTACAGCCCCCGGTACAACGAATACAACCTCAAAACCCTGCTACAGGAAGCCCAGGACATTTTTCCCGATACGATCCTCTCCCGGGACCGTCTGGTTTTTCCCATTGAGTACGTGGATTGACCCCCCTAGGGGGTTTCAGGCCCCTAAAGGGCCCCCCGAATAGGTTGAAGGGCCCCCTCCTTTGAAGGCGGACGGGCGGCCTGCACCCCTTCTGGAGCCCCCCCTAGGGGGTTTCAGGCCCCTAAAGGGCCTCCCGAATAGGTTGAAGGGCCCCCTCCTTTGAAGGCGAAGGGGGGCGCCCCCATGGGACCCCGGCGGGCCCTATGGGGGCCTGAAAGCCCCTAGGGGGCCCTGTGGGGGGTCAGGCAGGTTGATTTTTTTGTAAATTTTTTATATATAAATCAGTATGATTGAAGTAGACAGCCTTACCAAACGGTACGGTTCGGTGGAAGCGGTAAAGGACGTATCCTTCTCAGTGGGTACGGATCAGGTTCTGGGCTTTCTCGGACCCAATGGGGCGGGAAAAACCACCATCATGAAGATCCTCACGGGATATCATTTTCCCTCGGGAGGAACGGTTTTGGTGGATGGTCTTTCCGTCCAGGATGATCCCGTGGGGATAAAGAGCCGCATCGGGTACCTCCCCGAAAGCGTCCCCCTTTACGGAGATCTAACCCCCCTGGAATACCTTACGTTTATTGCCCAGGCCCGGCTCATCCCCCGGGGGGAGCAAAAAGACAAGATCCAATCCGCCCTGGACTCTTGCGGGCTCAAACAGGTGATGGGTAAAAAAATCGAAACCCTCTCCAAGGGCTATAAGCAGCGGGTCGGTCTTGCCCAGGCCATCCTCCACGATCCGCCCATCCTCATCCTGGACGAGCCTACTTCCGGGCTGGATCCAAACCAGATCATCGAGATCCGCGGCCTTATCACGGAACTGGGGAAGCGCAAAACCGTTATCCTTTCCACCCACATTTTGCAGGAAGTTGAGGCGGTTTGTTCCCGGGTACTCATCCTCAACGAGGGCAGGATCGCCGCCCAGGGTAAACCCGAAGAAATCGCCGGGACCATGAAGGGAGGGGATACCTGGGAATTGGTCCTGAAAGGGCCGGATACCGCGGGCTTACAGGACGGACTCGGCCTTCCCGAAGGGGATATTAAACCGGGCGGTATCAGCGACGGTCCTGACGGTACGGTTAAGGTAAGTTTTTTTCTTCCGGCCCGGGATCCGGGGACCGGATGGGCGCGGTCCGAATGGACCGACGGGGAGCGGATCTTTGACTGGGCGGTTTCCCGGGGGTTTAAAATCCTCAGGATGGACCGGAAGCGGCTCAGTCTTGAAGATATTTTTGTGAAACTAACCAGCGAAGAAGGATCCCAGCCATGAAGTACCTGCCCTACAAAGCCCTTGCATTGGCGAGGAAAGAGCTCTATTCCTACAGTATTTCTCCGGCCTTTTATGGCATCGGGGTGTTTTTTCTCCTCTTTACCTCCCTGTGGTTTTTTTATCTTCAGCGGTTTTTTTCCATGAACACCGCCACGCTGCGGCCTTTTTTTGAGGCCTTCCCCCTGGTCTTTATCCTGGTGATCCCGGTGATCACCATGAAAAGCTGGGCGGAGGAACGGAAGCTGGGGAGTGTGGAACTCCTCCTGACCATGCCCTTTTCCGAATGGGATCTGGTTCTGGGGAAATTTTTTTCCTCCCTTGCCGTATTAATCCTGTTTATGGCCCTTACCATCCCGGTGCCCGTGAGCCTTTTTCCCCTGGGGTTTTTTGATGCCGGGGTCATCCTGGGGGAATATGCCGGGACTTTCCTCTTGGGAGCCTCCGCCACCGCCCTGGGGCTTTTCCTATCGTCGTTGTCGAAAAATCAGGCCGGCGCCTTCCTGGGGAGCGCCGTGGTACTCCTCGTGGTGATGTTGGTCAGCCAGTTAGCCATGACCTTCAACCTTCCCCTGTGGCTTACGGAATGCCTCAATTTTATTTCCCTGTCCTTTCATTTTGAAAGTTTTTCCAAGGGCCTAATCGACACCCGGGATCTGGCCTTTTTTATTCTTACCACGGCGTTGTTTTTATTTCTTAACACCCGGGTGTTAATTTTCAGGAAATGGAGGTAGGGGATGACTAAAAGACAAACCTGGATTCTGACGCTTATATCCGTCATCGCCCTGGTCCTGGGTTTATTGTTAAGCCAACGGGTATGGTTCCGCCTGGACTTAACCAAAAATAAGGCCTATACCATTTCCCCGGTCTCCCGGAACCTTTCCCGGGAAATTCCCGACCAACTGCGGATCACCTATTATGTGTCGGACAAACTCTCCGCCATCCATCCCATGCCCGGGGAAATTGAGGACCTGCTCCGGGAATATGCGGCCTACTCCCGGGGCAAGATCCGGTTTACCCGGCGGGATCCCTCAAAGACCGGGATGGTTCAGGCGGTGGAGCAAATGGGGATTCAGCCCCGGCAGATCCAGAGCGTCGAGCAGGACGAAGCCACCTTTTCCACCGTCTATACGGGAATCGTGATCGAATATCTGGATCAGGCTGAAGTATTACCCTGGGTGTTTTCCCTGGATACCCTGGAGTACGATTTGAGTTCCCGGATCCGTTCCATGATCCGGGAGACCGGAAGGGAAGTGGGGGTTTTAACCGGGGACGCGGATAAGCAGTGGGCCTCGGACTACGGGTATCTGGATCAGGTTTTTACCCAGTCCGGGTATCGGGTCAGGGTGTTAAGCCCCGGGGAAGAGATAAGCGACGCCCTGCCGGTCCTTCTGGTGTTGGGGGGGGTGGAAGAACTGGATGAATGGGCCCTCTACCGCATAGACCGGTATATTCAGAACGGGGGAAAGGTTCTTTTTGCCCTGGAAGGGGTTTTTGTGGATTCCAAAAACAGCCTGGCGGTGCGGGAAAAAACCGACGGCGGCCTTCTTGCCATGATTTCATCCTACGGCGCCGCGGTACGGCCCGAAATGGTTCTGGATCGTTCCGCCCTGACCCTCCAATACCAAACCGCCGCCCCCAACGGATCCATACAATTCAGGATAATCCGTTATCCCCATTGGATAGGGGTATTGGCGGAAAACAGCAATACCAAACATCCCATTACCTCGGGATTCGCCGGGATCGATCTTTTTTGGGCAAGCCCCATAGACTTGACCCCCCCCGAATCGGTGGAGGGGGAGATCCTCTTGTCTACGACCCCCGAAGCCTGGCTCATGACCAAGGATTTTTCCGCAAACCCCGAGACCGGTTACCTCTTTGAAATGGAGGAACCCGATACCCGGGGAACTAAAATTCTCGCCGCGGCCCTTTCGGGGAAATTCCCCGGCTGGTTCAGGGATAAGCCGAAGCCAACCCGGGAAGGTTCCGGGGAGGAATTACCGGAGCTTCCGGCGGAAACCCGGGATTCCCGGATAGTGGTTATTGGGGACAGCGATCTGGCCACAACCCTCATTCAAATGACCCAGGGTCAGGGCATACAGAACCTTGACTTTATGCTTAAAACCACGGATTGGCTCGGAAGTGACGATGACATCATCGGTATCAGGAATCGGCAATCCCAGGCGGGGCGGCTTGACCGGATCCTCGATCCTGAAAAACGGCTCAAGGCCATGAGGTTCAGCCAGATCCTCAATGTAGGGATCATTCCCCTGGGGGTTGTGGTATTGGGTATAGTCAGAAGTCTTAAAAGACGGGTAAAAACTAAAGGAAGGGAGCTTTCCGATGGTGTTTAAAAAGAAATTATTGGTCCTTTCGGTTTTAACCGGTGTTCTGGGGTTGTTATATGCCGTTGCTTTGGTTTTTGATCCGGAACGGGTCAATTCCCGGGACGCCTCCTATGTCTGGCTTGAGCCGAAATGGGCGGACCTGGCGGAGCGGGTGGAGATTCAAGATAAGGGAAATGAGGGGGTTACCCTGGTACGGAACAGCGGCGGATGGTTTGTCTCCTTTGAGGGGAAAGAATATCCGGCAAAACAGTCCCGTATGGAAGACCTTTTACGGATCCTTTCAAGCCGGGCCGCGTATCCCCTCAGGGCTTCTTCCGCCGCCTCCCATGAAAAGATGGGTCTTGTGGAGGAAGACGCCTCCCGGATCGTCGTCCGGGGCGGTCCCGGTACGGCCTATCCCCTGTTGGACCTCCTCATCGGTGCGGGGGATGCTTCGGGTAAAGATGTGTACCTCCGCAAAAGCGCCCAGGACGAGGTCCGTTCCGGGGAGAATAAACTCGCTTCGTATCTTACCGGTACCCGTTCATCCTGGTACAACCTTCGGCTTTTCCCGGAAAACGAAACCGCTCCGGTGGGGGCCGATATGGTTCAGCGGATTATCCTTACCCCTCCTCCCGCGAAGCCGGAGGATGAGACCCCCCAGGGCCCCGGTTTTACCCTAAGCCGGAATGGGGCCGGTTGGGTGCGGGAAGGGGGGGATGGGGAAGCCCTGGACACGAGTAAGGTGGAATCGTATATCCGGGCCGTCGTAGAAGCGGAAGGGGAGGATTTTGTTTCTACCCTGAATTCTTCGGATCCGGTCTTTACCGAAGGACAGATCACCCTGCAAATCGGGGACAATACCACCCGGATCATCAGGATTGGCCCCCTTTTGGAGTCAGGAAACCGTTCCGCCGTATCCTCCGGTTCAGACTACGTATACTCCCTGGCGGAATGGACGATGAACCGTATTTTCAGAGACCCTTCTTATTTCGTGACGCAATAAAGGCCCGGTATTTTACCGGATCGCTTTTAAAGGCCACCACGGGGGATACCGGATCCCCCAGGGCCTTTTTGAGGGCTTTTTCGGTCTCAAAGATAAGCCGGTCCGCCTCAATGATCCTTTCCAAACGGGAGCTAAGACCGATACAAAGATCTGTTTTTTGGAAATCCGGGAACAGGCTTTGCAGGATCTGATTGTGAAAAATTTCGGATTTCCTAAGGCCCTGCTCCAGATTGGTATGGGGAATAATAACGGAAATGCCCCGGTATCCCTTTTCAAAAATCAGGTCCCGGTTGGTAAAATAGTTTACCGCCCCCGCGGCAAACTGATTAAACAACTGTTCATTGATTTTTTCGGGATTTCTAAATTCCATGATGATAAAAACCAGATCCTGCCGATCAATGGTACAGCGGCGGAGTTCCGATGAAAGCCGGTCCTTGATGTAGTCTTCCCATCCTATGCCATAGGGTGAATAGAGGCCGCGGGGGCCCTGTTCTTCCTCCCGGAGGGCTTCCGCTGCCGGAGCGGCCTTTACCCCCGGCGGGGCGGCCGTTTCTTTTTTCGGTGCCGGCCGCTCCTGTTCCGTCCCGGCGTTTACCGGGTCCCCGCTCTTAGTCAGGAGGGATTCCAGGATCAGGGTAAAGCAGGCAATCATCAGGACCGTTAAAACCGCCATAAGGGTGTATTTCAATATATTGATAAAGCCTTGCGGATCAAGAGAGGAGGAGACCGCGCTGATAGTGGCGTTTCGGATGCCATCCAGCCCGAGGGCGCTGAAAAAAGGCTCTTTAGAAAAACCCCAGACGGTTTTAAAGCGGGGGGACCCGCCGATCCAGGTAATGATACGGCCCGGCTCCCGTTCAAAGGCATCTATCCCCAGGGGGCTGGAAACGATCACGGCCTGGAGGGTTTTTGAGTTCAAGAGGGCATCCTGGATAGCCCCCTTGAAGGATTCGCTCGTAAATCCCAGCGTTCCCGCCGTCGATGAGATCTCCACAAGTTCGGCAAATTCCCGTTCCGCTAATCTTTGACGATCATTAATACCGGTAATGATTTTATAGGCCGCGAATCCCAGGGCCACAACATATACCGCTATACAAATAATGGCTATCACCGATAATATTTTCTGCCGCATAGTAGTTATTATATACGCTTTTTTTATATCATGCTAGAATAAAATGAGTATATTTCTTTAAATCAAAGAAAAAGAGGTTGTTTTTGAATCTGAGATTTTGAAATACCCTCAAAATTCGAGCTGTTCCTAAAACCCGGTTGGTGCGAACCTTCGGGTCGAGGGGAATGGCTTGGGGAAAAGCGGACAAAAGGCCGTTTTTTCCTCTAAGGAGGCACTGATTTATTCAATCGAGAATTCGCCAACTGCGTTGGCGCAATCGGTGCTACTTTAACGTTGTATTTGCGCAATGAAATGAGCAAATACATTAGGGAAACGCGATTAGCGTCAAGTTAATCAGCGTTTCCCTAACAAGACTGTGTTGCCAAAGAAAAACGCAGTATGGGGAATGGCGGCATCAGCACTGGGTATAGGGGGTGTAATCGTTGCCGGTTGCGCCACCGTAAACCCGATGGACGATCAGGCGATACGGAAATACGCGCTT
>JAITKD010000123.1 GCA_031278575.1 Spirochaetaceae bacterium
CCCCAGGTTATTATAGGCCGGTACATACCCGTCGTCTAATTCTATCACCTTGGCATAGGCCATGGATGCGGCCTTGAGGTTCCCCAGCCGCTTATAGACGGTACCAATATTGTAATACAAGGCGATATTGGTGGGTTCCATATCAATGGCGTCCAACAGGGTCCCCAGGGCGTCCTGGAGTTTGTCCTGCCGGGCGTAGATCACCGCCAGGTTGTTCAGGGCCTCTATGTCTTGGATATCCTTTGCCATGAGGGCGATGAAATCCTCCTCCGCCTCGGTTAATTTACCCATCCCGGCCAAGGCGGCTCCCCGGAGAAACCGGACATTCCGATCATCCGGAACCTTATCAAGACAGAGGGTAAGCAACCCGTGGGCTTCCGCAAAATTACCGGCCCGGAAAGCTCCCGTAGCCCGGGTAAATTCATCCTGTATATCACGAGAATTCATTCCATCATCCTTAAGGGCCGCGCGGACACTTCCCGGGAAAAAGGGCCGGGAAAATCACCATTCAGCCGATCATAGGCGGCCACTGAAAAATAGTATAAAGTACCGTTACGTAATCCATCAAGACGGATCGAGGTACGTTTTCCCACATCTATGGGGGATGCCCCCAGGACGGCGGCATCGCCGAAATATTCACCGGCGGCCCCCCCGTAATAGACCAAATACCCCCCCACTTCCGGGTCAGGATTCGGCCTCCAGGAAAGATCCACCGCCCCGTCCCGGGCAATGGCGCTTACCAGGGACGGCGGGGCAGGGGGCGTATGGGGTTTGTAGATTATCCGGATTTCGTCCAGGTACGGGGTGGTTTCCCCGTCCCCGCTGGGGTAAAATACCGCCGCAACCTGGATAAACCGGCCCCGGATGGATTCGGGAAGTTCCCCGCCGGGCATAACGGGGAGCCATTCCGATTCGTCATCGGTCCAGCTATAGGGGTTGTTTCCGGCCCGGACAAAAAACTGAAGGGCGGAATCGTCGGAAAAACGGAAGTTTTCCATGCCGGTATATTCGTGATAAACCCGCCCGCCGGAGCCGGCGGTCCCGGCGCCGGAAAACCGGCCCCCCCGGGCTTCGATCTTGAGGACACTGGTATTATCCGTCCCCAGATTCAGGGGGCGGGTCTCGGCGCGGCCCCCTTCCCGGGGGTAACGGGTCAAGGGCGGGGGGTCGATATAGCCGCGGTAGGTCCTCAATTCATCGAGGAACCCCGTATAATGGCCCCCCAGGACCAACCGCCCCTCCCGGCCTATGACCGGGCAATACACCTCCCCCCCTTCCCCGCCGGTGGAGGTAGCGTATGCCATGCCCTCAAGTTTGCCGTTAACCAAATATTCCACCATTCCCGAGGCCGAGTCAAAACGGATAAGGTGATGACTCCAGGTTTGGGGTACCAGCGGGGAAATAGAACTGAGGGTAAGGGGCGGATGCCGGACATCCCCGGGGCCGGAAAAAAAATCCGTAAAGGTCCAATGAAGCCGGTTCCGTACAAACATGCCGTGAATATATTGATAAACGGAATCCCCCGCCTGGGTCTGCCGGACCGAAGTCCAGGAGAGAACCCGCTCCCCGCTTCCCGTGTTAAAGGGGTAAAGCCAGAATTCAATACTAAAATCCCTAACCGCCCCTCCGGGGGATAAAAGGACGTCCTCCCTCCGGGGAAAAATTATCAGTTCCGATTCCCCTTCCCCGGAAAAACGGGCCGCCCCGGTTCCTTCCTTGGCCCACTGCCGGTTTGCCATCCCCAGGGATGATCCGGCGCTTACCCGGTAATTTCCGGTCCGGTCGGCAAACCATTCAGGCCTTCCCTCGTCAAAGGAGATGATCATGTCCGGGGGGATCTCCAAAGCCGGCCCGGCTTCGTCCCGGATCCTCCCCGAACTGAGGGCTAATACCGGATTGGGCCGTATCAAGGGGATTTCGGTTACCCGGGTCCGTTTCTCCACCGAATTCCAGCCGGAATCCGCTCCCAATACCAGGGTTTTTTCCCCCAACCCATAGAGGCTTCCGGCGGCCATAAGACCGGCCAAGAGGGAGCTTAGAACAAAGACCTTTTTCCCCCCAATACCCCGGCGCGTACGGAAAGCCATATACCACACTCCC
This sequence comes from Spirochaetaceae bacterium, assembly GCA_031278575.1. Classification (GTDB taxonomy): domain Bacteria; phylum Spirochaetota; class Spirochaetia; order Treponematales; family Breznakiellaceae; genus JAIRMO01. Next base: position 2,101 of record JAITKD010000123.1, read on the forward strand.
CCATTAAAGCTATAATACTCTATCGGCAGGGGACAACCGGCACTTTAGCCCGGATATACCGGAGGCGGAAGCGAAAGCCCGCCGGGTTCCGGATAGGCGGTAAATGGATGGGGATCAAGGCCGGGTTTGTACTTAACCAGTATCCCGGCACGATTAAACCTGCGGATTTGGGCGCATTCCCGCCTCCGGCGGGAACCGGGCTATCCGCTCTAATACGTTTTGTCAGGCAGCGCCTGTCAAAACGTATTCCGCTTCTATCCCTTGCGCTTCGCTAAACAGCCATGCTGCCAGGCAGCATGGCTGCCACGTTCATCAATATCGATCCTATGCTATTTAGCGACATATAATACGATATGTGGTGGTTTGTTGCGTTTTTATGCGGTATCGTCATGGGGTCTGACCCCAGGGGCGATGCCAAGCGCCGAATTTTTTTCTTTGTATGCCGGGTTATTTCGTATTTACCGGGTACCGGAACAGCTAATTTATTGGGTTTTAAATTACCGCAGCTTTAAAACATACCGTAACCCGGTGGAAACCCGCAGGGCCGCCCCAACATCGGCCTGCCAGTTGTTTTCCATGGCGGGCTCCTTAACATAGGACTGCCAGGCAATCTCCCCGTAGACCGCAAGGGTCCCGCCGGGGAGTTCAAAGGAAACGGGCGCCGCCGATACGCCTATTTCCCCCAGCCAACCGTTTCCCTCGGTATAATACCGCTTCCCGTCAGGGGTATTAAGTACCGGCGTTCCGACGGTAAAGGCGGGGCCCGCGAAAATTCTGATAACATCCTTAAAACCGAGGGAAACCGTGAGGGGTATCCGAAAAACGTGCAGGGCCGCGTCCCATTGGGGCCGGATTTCCAGGCCGATCCTGAGGGGCAGCGAGAGGACGGGGGTAAATATCCCGGCCTGGACGGCCGCCCCCCCAAAGGAAACGTTGTTTTCCCACAAACCGCTCCAGGAAGGGGCCAGGCCGATCCCTAAATATAACCGGCCCCGACCCTCCCCGGCGGCGGCGGTTTTATCCCGTTCCGGAAGGGACGCCGGGGCCGCGGGGATCGCCGGGCGCACCGGGGCGTCCTCCGGCGGCAGAGCCCTTCCGGCCCCCGCAAAGGCGCGTTTCCAGTAGGTTTCATTGAGTTTGGAATATATCACCCCGGTTTTCTGCCCCGAAGAGGCGGCGTGGATAAAGGTATCCCCCCCCGCGTAGAGGCCCACATGGGACAGGGGGCCGGTGGTGTTAAAAAACACCAGATCCCCGGGTAAAAGGTTCGCCTCCGCAATAGGCTCCGCCCAAGCGTGAAGGCCGGCGGTCGTCCGGGGGATCTCTATACCCAGAGCGTCCCGGAAGCTCAGGTAGATCAGGCCGGAGCAGTCCATGCCCCGGTAATCCATCCCTCCGTAGCGGTAGGGAGTACCATGGTATTGCTCCGCCGCGGCGAGTACCCGGGATCGGGCCTCCCCGGGCGAAGCGGTCCTGGCGGGGGTAATGGGGACGGCGGCAAAAACACTACCCCCGGAAAGGACGCTCATAAAGAAGAAAAAAACTATGCCGAGTCCCGAAAATTTTATCCCCATGGTTTATTATCGGCAGCACGGGGGCTTTCGATAATTCCGGGGTCCCTGGACAGCCCTTTAACCCGCCC
>JAITKD010000127.1 GCA_031278575.1 Spirochaetaceae bacterium
GATGTCCGGGGAGAGGGGAACGCCGGACAAGGCCCCGTAGAGTTCCCGGAGGGTGTCGGGGTTGCCGAAAAGCAAGGAAAAGAGGCTGTCTTTGTATTCGCGGTTCGGGGCCATGGGGACTCCTCTGTATAAGTATACCCCCAATGGGGGGCGGCGGGCAAGGCCGGGATAAACGCGGAGGAGTTTTTAACCGCGTCGGACTGCCGGTCCGCTGTGGTTAATTGCTCATTTTCATGCGTTTAGCCGGTGAATTGTTGAGCCTCGGTTGACAAAAAGGTAATAATAGTGGCAAATACTCTATAGGTATAGTTTTAAAATGAGATTTTGGGACTGTCCCCTATAATTATGTACGTCAAGAAAAAAAGGTTCATCCCCGGTGAATCCGGTTCCAGCGTATCAGCCCTCCTTTTACGATCCCTGGCGCTTTTTCTCATCCTGTATCAGGTCCGCCTCCTGGCCCGGGACTTGGCGGATACGCCGGTTTTTGTGTTCACCCTGCTTTTTGGTTTTGCGGCCGCCTGGATCCTGGCGAAACAGGGCCATGCCCCTTTTCCGGCCCTGGCAACCCTGATCCTGGCGCCCTGGGCGGCCCGGGGAGGGATAGCCCTGCTCCGGCTTTTTCCCGGGTCTCCGGTACGCGCCGATGCCCTGCTCCTCAACCTGGATCGTAACAACTTTGTCGTCCTCCTGCCCTTTTACTGGGCCGCCCTTTCGACCTATTTCTCCGTCAGGTCAACGAAATTTTTACGGGCCGACATCATCGCCGCGGACGCCCTGCTCCTGGCGGTTTTTTCTCTGGCCCGCACCGGGGAGATGGAAGCCTACCGCTGGCCGGTACTGATGATCGCCCTTTTTACGGGGATTCTCTTTTTGCAGATCCTGGCCTTTATGTTTTCCCTGCCCCGGGAATACCGGCTGCGGAAAAGGGAAGGTGCGGCGGCGGGGAGCGCCCTGTTTGTTCTGGTTTTTTTGGGGGGCATCCTCTTTATCAGGCCCTCCCAGGAAGGGGCCGTTACCAAGGGCGGCGGCCTCCTGGAGCCCAACCTTTTCCGTTTTGATTTTACCCAGTACCTCAAGCTGGAAAATGAGATCAGCATGAAGGACGATCTGGTCCTGATTGTCAGAAAAGATCCCGAAGACACCCATATTTTGCTCCGCCGTTTTGTCCTTTCCGGGTATGACCGTAACCAGGGTTTTTTCCGGAATGAGCCGGTTGATGAAACGGCCCACCCCCAGCGGCTGCCCGAAGGGCGTACCGCCTTTGCTGCTGAAGGGATCGGGACCTACCGGATTACCGGACAGGAATATTTTTTTGTCAACCTGGACCCCCAGGTTTTTATTGCCCTGAACAAACCCGTCCTGGTTACCCCCTTTGATCAGTGGGACGCTTCTTCCTTTAGTTCCGCCTATGGGGTACAGAGTTATGTCAGCGAAGCCCTGCCCTTTGAGCTTATGGAATCGGTACCCGGCCCGGTAACGCCGGAAACCCTGGCCTTAAACGCCGGGGAATACGCGTATTACACCGAATACGGCGGGGACGGGATGATCGCGGCCTATGCCCAGGAAATAACCGGGGGAATTACGAATTACCGGGAAAAGGTACGAACCGTCTATGAATGGCTGAAATACGGGGAATACCGGTACAGTTTAAAGCCCGGTATAGCCCCCGACGGGGACCAGTTAAAGTTTTTTCTCTTTCAATCAAAAAAGGGGTACTGTTCCTATTATGCCTTTTCCATGGCCCTGCTCCTCCGTTCCCTGGGCATCCCCGCCCGGGTGGCGGTGGGTTTTTTTATTGATCCCGAATCCAATACCTTTAATTACTATCCGGTCCGTTCCAACATGGCCCATGCCTGGGTGGAGGTTTATTATCCCGGATACGGCTGGATCGAATACGATCCCACCTCGGAAACCCTGGCCGAAGGGGAGGAATTTGCCCTGTCCCCCGGGGCCGCTCCGGATGTTTTTGAGCGGCTGATGAAGGAGATCCTGGACAACCGTTCCCGGCTGAGCCCCCGGATAGGGGCGGAAAACGAAGCCGCGCCGGGGAGCCTGGGCAGCCTGGGCCGGTCCGCCGGTATTTTTTTCCGGACCTACGGGGGACTGGTGTTTTTTATCATCCTCTGCCTGGGGTTCGTTTTTATCCGGGCAGGCCCCCTCTGGAGGGTCTTCCTTACCGGAGACCCCCGTAAAAAGGCGGGCCGCCTTTGGGCACAGGTTTTACGGCGGCTGCGTCTGGGGGGATTCAGAAGGGGGCTCCGGGGAGAGGCCGATTGGGCCCATGCCCTGGACCGGGAATTTGCCCTGGGGGTTTACCCCCTCTACCAAAGTTTAGCCGCCGCCCGGTATGCCCCGGAATTTACCGGGGAGGATTTTTCCCTCCTAAAAACCCGGTACGGGGTTTTTAAGGCTCAATACCAAAAAGCGATCCCCCTTCCCCGGCGGGTCCTGGCATGGATCCTGCCGCCCCTGGCCCTGGTCCTGGGCCCCCCCAAAAGGCGGCCCGGGGGAGGGACGGGCCTTACCCTCCTGGGGGCCGTTCTTCTTTTAGTGGTCCTGGCGGGGGACGCGGCCCGGGCCCAGGCCCCAAACGGGGAATTTATCCGGGAGGCGGAGGAACTTTTTAACGAGGCCCAGAATTCCCAAATCGCGGAACTGTGGGAACGGGCCATTGAGCTTTATACTCAAGGGTCCGGGCTTTACCCCCAGGACCCCCGGTTCCCCCTGGCATTGGGGAACCTTTATTCCGGCCACCGCCTTTTCACCCTTGCCTGGGATGAATACCGCAAAGTAGAGCGGCTCATCCCGGAAAACATCGAAATTTTATACCTCCTCTCCCGGACCGCGGGGTATCTGAACCGGACCGCGGTTTCGGCGGAGTACCTGGAACGGTTGTTGGCCCTGGAACCCGATCATTACGAGGCCATTAGTAATTTGGGGTGGATGTACTATAAACTCCACCGCCTGGAGGAAGGGGAACAGCTTCTTTTGGATGCCCGATCCCGTATCGGGGGGGACGCCGATTTTGCCATGACCTTGGGAACCATCTATTTGGCCATGTTCCGTTATGAGGATTCCAAACGATGGTACCGGGAAGCCATTGCCGGAGGGGAGGCGGCGGGGGACCGGCGATTCACCGCGGTGGCCTATTACAACCTCTCCATCCTGGAAAGCCGGTTCTATCAATTCGGCGCGGCCTTTGACTGTACCAACGATTCCCTGGCCTCCCAGGACCGGTCCTCGGGACGGCTCGCCCGGGGGGAATTGTTCCTCCGGCGGCTGGAACTCCCCCGGGTTCTTACCGAATATCAGGGGGCTTACGAGCTGGACACCTCCCCCCTGGCAAAGGTGAACCTGGCCCAGGTTTATCAAATTGTGGGCAGGCTTGAAGAGGCCCGGTTGTATGCCGAAGATTGCCTTGACCGGGGGGATCTTTCCTGGATGATCAATTACGGTATCGATCCGGTACAGTACAAGCGGGACCTGCACGAGATCCTGTACAAAACCTATGGGGGACTTAAAAAAACCGAAGGGGCCTTTGTTTACGGTTCCTTAGGGGAAAAGATCAACGGCTTGGTCCGGGCTTTTTCCTATGGATTTAGGGAATCGGTTCACCGCCGGCTCTACGAAAAATATTGTTTCCTTGACGCCGAAGCGTATGAAGCGGAACTTTCAAGCCCCAGGGAATCCCATTTGGACGCCCTGATACAGTATTACCATGCCTTTCAGTCTTACCCTTCCCGGGCCCGGACCTACCTTAACCGGGCCGGGGAATTTGAGACCGCCCTGATACCCCAGGCGCAAGGGTCCTATGAATTGGAAGAAGGGGCCCTGATGGGGGATAAAATCCTTATCCGCCGGAGTTTGGAACACTTTGATCCGGTCTGGGAACGGGATATGATTGCCGAAGGATATGCCGAATTGGCCCAGGCGGCCCGGGGAAGTGAAAAAAGGGAGGCGGCGGAACGGCTTTACGCCCTTAATCCGGGGGGGCTCCGTCAAAAAGGGATACGCCTCCCCGCGGAACTCCGTTTGGAAACCGGCGGATTCCCGGATAATGCCGCAAAACTCGAAAAAACCCTGCGCCGCGCCCTGGATAAGGCGGGGATTGATGAAATAACCCCGGAAGACCAGGGCCGGTTCCGGCTCAGGATACGCCTTGAGCCGGGGAATAACGCCCGCTGCGAACTCTACGATGCCGGTAAAGGGATCGCCGTCTTCTCCCGCCGGTTTCCCCTAACCTCCTCCGCGCCGGGGGACATAAGCGCCTTTATCCGCGCCCTGGGGGACGAGCTTTTTATCGCTCCCTAAGCCGGCGGGAGCCGGATACCGGATCGGGCGGTACTGGCGGCACGTACTCCTGATCCGATGACAACGGCAAGACCTGGAAGACCCGTACCATCCCGGGTTCGGGAACTGAATTAAAAGGCATTGTCTACGCTGAACCGTAATAGTAATGCCAGGAGTGTCACCATTTCTGGCCCTCCCTCCGGGGAGGGCTTTACGAGTTTCCCCCTCCTTTTTCGTTAATTTTATGTGCAGTTGAGACTGTTCCAAAACCAACCGGGTTTTGGAAC
>JAITKD010000130.1 GCA_031278575.1 Spirochaetaceae bacterium
TTTTCGCTTCTTAAGGCGCTGATATCCCGTTCCTGGGCGGTATTTTGCGTTCTCAAGGAGGAGATGGTCCCCTCAAATTCTCTCATGGTCCTGGCGAGATCCGTACCCTGGGACCTATAAGCCTCAATTTCCCGGGTTTGATCGGCAATGGTTTGGGTAAAAGCAGCATTTTCTTCCCTCAGGGCAAGGAGTTCTTCCTCTTGCCGGGGATCCGGGGGGGCCAAGGGAATCGCTCCCCGCAGGATTCCTTCCACGGCAACGGACAGGGTGTTTATGGCGGCCAGATGGCTTTCCTTTTGGGATTGGATGGCCCGAACGCTCTGAAACGAGGGGGTTTCAAGAAATTCCCGCATAAGCGTCAGGGTTTCCATAGCCTTTTCCGGCATCCCCTCCCGGAGATGGTTCTGCGCCAGGGTATAAAACCCGCCCATCTGCCTTTCCATCAGGGCGGTGCGATTCTGTTCATCAGCGAGATGCTGTAGTTCTTCCCGGGCGGCGTTCAGCGCCTCCTGGTTTTGTTCGTACCGTTGGGTTATCTCCCCGGTTTTTTCTTCTAATTGGGCCTTGAGATTCGATTCGCTTACCCGGGATGCTTCCAGGATGCCGGCCCGTTCCGCCTGAAGGCCGGCGAGGTTGTTCCGGTAGTCTTCCTGGAGTCTTTGCAGGTTAAGCTCCGCGGCGTACCGTTCCGCATCCAATTGTTCCCGGTACACGGCCAGTTCCACGTTGATCCGGGCTATTCGCTGTTCGTCAAAGAGCCGCATCTGTTCCGCGATGGCCGCTTCGGATAAATTTTGCCTGATCAGGCGATCCCGTTCTTCATCAAGTTCCCGGCTCATCCGTTCCCGGAGTTCCGTCTCCCGCTGCGTCATCCGGCTTTCCAGGGAAGATTGGAGGGATTGCATATCCCCGTCAACCCCGGAGAGTTTGTCCAGAATATCGGAAATTTCCCGTTCCTTCTCATGGATCCGCGCCTCATTTTCCCGCCGGATCTCCTGGATAAGTTTCCGATCCGTGACATTCAGCGTCCCCCCCCGGAGTTCCGTCGCGTCCTGACGGTACAAAAAAGACAGGGTCAAGATACCCCCGGCCAATAAAACCACCGCCCCCAGGTTCACGAGGAGGGGGAACTTCCCCCCCCGTTTTTTTGCATCCAGGTTCTTTTTGTCCGGTACCGTGGCAATCGGATCCTTCCGGGTGATGGCCTCTATTCCCGCGAGGATCTCCTGCTGTTCCGCTTCGGAAAATCCAAAGGCAGGCTCAAATGCAATATCGGTATTATCCATAACTCCCCCTATTTTGTCTCTATCCGATCAACCTCTTTCGCCGCCAACCGTACTCCCCCTGCCTTGAGCCCCTTGACGAGGTAATTCTGGGCTTTAAAGTTTTCCTTGGTAATTTTAAGCCGGAGCTTCGGCACGTAATAGGCGGTGAATGAAAATTTAGGCCGGGTATCCAGATGGAGCACCGCGGCCCCTTCGGGAACCAGGGAATATTCCTTGTTCATGATCCACCCTTCAATGACGCAGCGTTTAATACAGGGGTATCCGGTTCCGGATTCTTTATAAATAACGGTGAAAACCAGGGCTCCCAGGGCTTCCTTGTCGGCCACCCCTATCCACCAGGCGCGGGCCCCCACAAAAGCCTTTTCCGGCAGGTCCGTTACCGCGTAGGAGCCGTTTTCCCGGATAGTAAGGACCCGGTCAAAGGGGGATACCGCCGCCAGGGTTTCCCCGGTTACGGCGGTTCCCAAATAACCGGTATTCCGGTCGTATTTGAGTTCCAGATCCTTCCGGACCACCTCTTTTACATCCACCTTATCAAAGGCGCCGACCTTGGTTTTCCGCGCCCCCCTTCCCAGTTCCTCATCGGCCTTGATCTTGGCGATGATACCGTCCAGGAAAGTCAGGGCGTAGATGATGATGTTTTTGAGATGGCCGTTGATCTCCTTGATCCGGGCCTGGATCTCCAACATCTCCGCCTTGGCCTTGTTGATGTCGTAGAGGGAGATCCGCCGGATGGGGATTTTAAGCAGGCGCTCCACATCCTCGGGGCTTACCCCCCGGCTTCCCACCTCCTTGAGGAAGGGCCGAAAGCCTTCTATCACCGCGTTCCGGACGCCGTCGGCGGTTTTCATCTTCTCGATGGCCTTGTAGATCCGCTCCTCAATAAAGATCCGTTCCAGGGTACGCTGATGCAATTTATCCAACAGCTCTTTTTTTTCAAGTTCCAGTTCTTTGGTGAGGATCTTGACAAGCTGCCCGGCGTGGTGTTTAATCACGTCGGTAATGGTCATCACTTCCGGAAGGCCGTTACGGATCACGAGGAGGTTCACCGAAATAGACTGTTCACATTCGGTAAAGGCGAAAAGGGCGTCCACGGTTTCTTCCGAATAGACCCCCCGGGCCAGTTTGATCTCGATCTCGACCTTTTCGGTGGTAAAATCGCTGATGGACTGGATCTTTATCCGCCCCGCCTTGGCGGCGGTCTCCACGCTGTTGATGAGGCTTTCGGTGGTACTGCCCAAGGGGAGTTCCCGGATGAGGATCCGTTTGGGATCCGAGGTGTCCAGTTTTGCCCTGACCAGGACCCGGCCGTTTCCGTCCCGGTAATCGGACACGTCCACGAGGCCCCCGGTGGGGAAATCCGGGTAAAGCTGGAATTTTTTCCCCGAAAGGCAGGCCTTCTCCGCCTCCAGCACCTCGATGATATTGTGGGGCAGGATCTTGGTGGACATCCCCACGGCGATCCCCTCGGCGCCCATGACCAGGACCACCGGTATCTTGGCGGGGAAGAGGACCGGCTCCCGGTTCCGGCCGTCATAGGAATCCGCCATGGGGGTCAGCTTGGGGTTGTAAAAAATGTCCTTGGCCAGGGAGGTCGCCCGGCATTCAATATACCGGGCCGCGGAGGCTTCGTCCCCGGTAAAAACATTCCCGAAATTCCCCTGTCTGTCGATGAAAAATTCCTTATTTGCCAGCACCACCAGGGCGGAGCCGATGGAAGCGTCCCCGTGGGGGTGGTACTTCATACAATGGCCCACCACATTGGCCACCTTGTGGAACTTCCCGTCGTCCATCTCAAAAAGGGAGTGGAGAATCCGCCGCTGCACCGGCTTAAGCCCGTCCTCCAGGTCGGGGATGGCCCGATCTTTGATAACGTAGGACGCGTATTCCAGAAAATTTTTATCAAATATGTTTTTTATGTATGCCACTATACTTCTAATATAAATAAAAAGGGGAAAGAACAAAAGGGGGCCGGAAGCATTAAACCGGATTTCCGAAGGGGCCCCGAATCCTATCGTGGAGAACTACCTCAAACAGAAAAAAAACCTATAAAAAAGAGCGGGAATCATGTTATAGTACAAATATGGAAAAAACCGTTTATGTAATAGGACACCGGAACCCGGATACGGACTCGGTGGTTTCCGCCGCGGCCTATGCCCGGCTC
>JAITKD010000218.1 GCA_031278575.1 Spirochaetaceae bacterium
GTAAAATTACCGCGGCCGCTTGATTATATCTTCTAATAGGTATATGATAGTCTTATGGTCGATCAAGTATTCATCGATACGTTGAATCTTAGAGCCCGGGATTTCGCGGTTCGGTGGAAGGATAAGATCCGCCGGTCTTCCCAGTTAAAGAACTACAATGCCCTGGCCGACGACCCGTTGATCGAGGGGGATATGCCTTTTTATCCCCTTTTGGCCCGTACCTTGGACCGGGGGCTTGACCGGACCCTGGTGGGGGAATTTTTTGTTAAGCTGGGTAAGACGCGGATGGCCGACGGGTTCCCCATTTCCGAGGTGATCTACGCGGTTAACCTGGCCGAGCAGGTGGTTATCGAATACATTATGACCGATTTTGTCCTGGACAGTACGGTACGGATGTATCAGGCCATGGGGATCGTAACCAAGGTTTCGGAATTTTTTCTTTTGGGCTGCTTTTACCTTACCAAGGGTTTTCTTGAGGCTACGTATACGCGCATGAGCCGGAACGATGCGGTTTCTGAAGAACTGTTAAAAAAATACTTTAGGGATGATTTTTTCTTTAAAAAAGACTAGGAGATTGCGGAGGGGGGAAGGGGGCGCCTGAAATTCGTATGCCCGGTAAACTCCGGGCTAGGGCCGCTTTAAAATGCCGGATTTTGAAACCGCCCCGGTAGGAAAAAATATGCAGGAACTCCATGATGGATATTAAAGAATCTTTGGAAGAATTTAAGATTATTTTTTCCATTCCTGTTTTCCGGGATAAACCCCTTTTACTATGGGGACAGGAGATCCGATCTATCGATATTAACGAAACGGTGTTTGTTTCCTGGGTGGTGATGGCGGTTTTGATTATCGCCTCCCTGGTACTGACCCGGCGTTTAAAAGAAGTCCCCCGGGGCCCCCAGGTGATTCTGGAAGCCCTGATGGAGTTCCTCAACAATTTTTCCAAAGACCATTTTGGCCGCCGGGCGAAAACCTTCGGCCCCTTTATCGGAACTATTTTTTTGTTTTTACTCCTGGCCAATATAATCCCGGCGCTTTCCCCGGTGGGGGCCTTTGGACACGAACCGCCCTTTTCCATCAGGCCCCCCACGCGGGACATTAATTTGACCGCCGCTATGGCGATTCTCTCGATCCTGGTGGTGTTGGTAAGCGGCCTGCGGGCCCGGGGACTCAAGGGGTGGTGCAAAAACCTCCTCAGCCCGGTACCGATGATGCTGCCCTTTAACCTGCTGGAATATATCATCCGGCCCACCTCCATGTGCCTGCGGCTTTTTGGAAACATCCTGGGGGGGCTTATCATTATGCTCCTCATTGAAGGGGCCGTTCCCCTCGCCCTTCCCCCGGTGGTGTCCCTTTATTTTGATTTTTTGGACGGGTTTATTCAGGCCCTGGTATTTACGTTTTTAACCACCCTTTTCATCGCCGAGGCGGTGGAGGTAGACCACTAAAGCGCCCAAGACCTGGTCTTGAAGCGCCTGAAACAGGGAGTTTTATATGGAATTAATGTACCTTATCGGAGCGGGTATTGCGGTTGTGGCCGGCCTTGGGGCCGGTATCGGTATCGGTATCGCCACGGGCAAAACCGCCGAGGCTATTTCCCGGCAGCCCGAGGCGTCGGGGAAAATACAAACCGTGTTTTTTCTAGGCATTGCCCTGGCGGAGGCCACCGCCATATACGGGTTTGTGGTCTCAATCCTCCTCATCCTCAGATAAAATCTGCGGCGGCGGATACAAAACCGGGTAGTTTGAATCCGCCGAATTTAAAAGGGTTTTTGTTATGCTTGATTTTTCCTGGGTAACCTTTGCGGTAACCTTCCTCAATATCGGGATTCTGTACGTAATCCTGCGGGCCATCCTCTTTAAACCGGTTACCAAATTTATGGAAGGGCGGACCAAAAAAATAGCGGGGGATATAGAACAGGCGGAACAGGATAAAAATCAGGCCAAGGCCCTGCTCCGGGAATATGAGGATAAACTCAAAGCGGCCCGGGGCGAAGCGGATCGGATCCTCAAAGAGGCCCGGGAAAGCGCCCGGGAGCAGGCGGACCGGATAGTCGCCGAGGGAAAGGCCCAGGCGGAGGCCGTCATCGCCAATGCCCGCCGCCAGACCGAAGCCGACCGGAACGCCGCCATGGTCCGGTTTAAGGCCGAGGCAGCGGCCTTGGTCCTCAGCGCCGCGGGCCGGCTCCTGCGGCGGGAATTGACCCAGGAAGACAGCCGTAATCAGGCGGCGCTGCTCCTGCGGGAATTGGGGAAAACCCCCTGATGTTTTCCGCCGAGCGCTGGGCGGCGGCCTTTGTAGGCGCCTCAGGAACCGATGCCGAAGCGGGCCTGGGGGTGTTAAAAGCCCTGATCTCCGCCCTGAACCAGGTTACCGGGTTTGTTTCGGGAACCGCCGCTTCCCTTGAAGCGGCCCGGCGCCTCCGGGAGGGCCTGACCAAAGCGGGCGTTGGCCCGGGGGACCGGGGGGCGGAACTTGCCCTGGGAACCGTGGTTTTGTTGATAAAACGGGACCGTTTAAAATACGGGGAACCGGTGATCCGGGAAATTGAAAAGGCCCTGGACCGGCGGAAGGGGGTGCTGCCCGTGGAGGTGGAGGCCGCCTTTCCCCTGGACGGGGAATTTCAGCAGACCCTCCGGGAACTCCTCAAACAAAAAACCGGCGCCCGGGAGATACGGCTCGGGATCACCCTGGTCCCGGAACTTTTGGCGGGGTGTAAACTGCGGATAGGCGGCCTTTCCCTGGATGCCAGCCTGCGGGGGCAGATACAAAAGATGGCGGCGGATTTACAAGCCGCCGGAGGTTTTTCATGGTAAATTTCGGAGACCTTACCAAGGTTTTGCAGGAACAGATAGAACACTGGGAGGGAAAGGTCGCTTCGGATTCCACGGGGTTTGTGATCCAGGTGGGGGATTCGGTGGCGACCGTCCACGGTTTGGACAAGGCCGTTTACGGTGAGCTGGTGGAATTTACCTCCGGGGCCACGGGGATGATCCTGAACCTGGAAGAAAACGGGGTGGGCTGCGTGCTTTTAAGCGGGGAATCCCTGGTAAAGGACGGGGAGGAAGCCCGGGGGACCGGCAAAGTCGTGTCGGTTCCGGTGGGGCCCGGTCTGGTGGGCCGGGTGGTAAGCCCCCTGGGGCAGGCCATAGACGGCAAGGGTCCCCTGGAGGCGGAAACCTACCTCCCCATTGAACGCCCCGCCCACCCGGTTATCGAGCGGGGCAGCGTGAACGTCCCCCTCCAGACCGGGACCCTTTCGGTGGACGCCATGATCCCCATCGGCCGGGGACAGCGGGAGCTTATCATCGGGGACCGGCAGACCGGAAAAACCGCCCTGGCGGTGGACGCCATCATCAACCAGAAAGGCAAGGGGGTCTACTGTATCTACTGCGGCATAGGCCAAAAATCATCCTCCGTGGCGGCGATCATAAAAAATTTTGAACGGTACGGGGCTATGGACTATACCTTTGTGGTGCTGGCCTCAGCTTCGGATTCCGCGGCCCTCCAGTACCTGGCCCCCTATTCAGCCTGTACCATGGCGGAATACTTTATGAGCCAGGGTAAGGATGTCCTCGTGGTATACGACGACCTCTCCAAACACGCCGTGGCCTACCGGACCATCTCCCTGCTCCTCCGCCGGCCCCCGGGCCGGGAAGCCTTTCCCGGGGACGTGTTTTACCTCCACTCCCGGCTTTTGGAGCGGGCCGCAAAACTCTCCCCCGAAAAGGGGGGGGGATCGGTTACGGCCATTCCCATTGTGGAGACCCAGGCGGGGGATATTTCATCGTATATTCCCACCAATGTTATTTCCATCACCGACGGCCAGATATTCCTGGATTCGGAGCTTTTTAATTCCGGGTTCCGGCCCGCCATAGACGTGGGGCTTTCGGTGAGCCGGGTCGGGGGGTCCGCCCAGTCCAAGGCGATCCGGAAAATATCCGGCCGGTTGCGGCTGGATCTGGCCCAGTACCGGGAAATGGCCGCCTTTGCCCAGTTCGGCAGCGATCTGGATAAGTCCACCCAGGACAAACTCGCCCAGGGGGAACGGCTCATGGAGGTCTTAAAGCAGCCGCAGTTTTCACCCTATGCCATGGAAGAACAGGCCGCGATCCTCTTTATGGCGGTGGGCGGGCATATGATGGAGCTTGCGGTTGACGAGGTGTCCGCCTTTGTGGCGGCGTTTCTTGAGTACCTCAAGGACCGGTTTGGGGATACCCTCAAAACCATCGCCGAAACCGGAAGCATCACCGCGGAACTGGAACAGGTCCTGACCTCGGCGGTTGAGGAATTTAAACGGAGTAAACGGTAGATGGCGAATTTACGGGATGTACGGCTGCGGATGCGGGCCATAGAACAAACCCTCCAGGTTACCAAGGCGATGAACCTTATTTCCACGGCAAAGCTGCGGAAGGGCCGGCGGGTGCTGGAGGATACGGAGCCTTTTTTCCGGCGGATCCAAAAATCCATGTACGATATTTTGTCCGGCGCCGAAACCATGGAAAGTGAATATCTGGACAAAAAAAAGCGGGGGGAACCGGGCCGGGCCGCCGTATTGGTGGTTACCAGCGACAAGGGCCTTGCCGGGGGGTATAACGCGAATATCTTCAAAACGGTCAATGAGTTATGTGTCCAACACCCCAAGCCCATCCTCATTCTGATAGGCGCCATCGGGTACCGGTATTTTATCCATTCCCCCTATTTGATCCTGGAGAATTTTTCCTTCCATTCCCGGCTGCCGGAAATGGACGACGCCAAGGAGATCGCGGATTATATTATTTCCCAATACCTGTGGGGGATGCTGGGCGAGGTGTATGTGGTGTATACCCATATGTACAGTACCATCAAGCTGGCGCCCGATGTCCGGCAGGTACTCCCCCTGAACGCGGAGAAAATGCAAAGCGAGCTTGCCCGGTTTGAAAGCCAAAAAAGGACGGAACTCCGGTTTGAGTACCTGCCTTCGGAGAACGCGGTCTTTGATTCCCTGGTACCCCTGTATATCAAGGGTATCATCTACGGCGCCCTGGTGGAATCCTATGCCAGCGAGCAGAGCGCCCGGATGGCCGCCATGGACGAGGCCTCCAAAAACGCGGAGGAGATGCTTGCCGCCCTGCAGATCCATTACAACCGGGCCCGGCAGACAAGCATTACCCAGGAAGTAACGGAGATAATTTCCGGATCCCAGGCGCTGGGTGAGGAGTGAGGAATGGCGAATATCGGTATGGTTACCCAAATAGTGGGCCCCGTGGTGGATGTCCGGTTTGAACCGGGGTATATCCCTTCGATTTTGAATGCCCTGGAGGTTAAAAACGGGGACCGGAAGGTGGTACTGGAGGTCCTCCAGCACATCGGGGACAACCGGGTCCGCTGTGTCGCTATGGCCGCCACCGAGGGCATGGCCCGGGGGCTTCCCGTGGAGGATACGGGGTATCCCATCCGGGTTCCTGTGGGAGAAGCGGTTTTGGGGCGGATGTTCAACGTTACCGGCCAGCCCATTGACGATAAGGGGCCCTTTACCCACGACCAATACGCCTCGATCCACCGGGGGGCCCCGAGCTTTGAGGAGCAGAAACCGGCCACCGAGGTGTTTGAAACGGGGATCAAGGTCATCGATCTCATCGCCCCCTACGCCAAAGGGGGCAAGATCGGCCTCTTTGGGGGCGCCGGGGTGGGTAAAACCGTGTTGATCATGGAACTTATCCGGAATATCGCCATGGAACACGCGGGGTATTCGGTCTTTGCCGGGGTGGGGGAGCGTTCCCGGGAGGGGGCCGATTTGTGGAAGGACATGAACGAGTCCGGGGTGGTGGCAAAGACCGCCCTTGTCTTCGGTCAGATGAACGAGCCCCCGGGGGCGCGGATGCGGGTTGCCCTGGCGGGGCTCACCATGGCGGAACACTTCCGGGACGAGGGCGGCCAGGACGTACTCCTCTTTGTGGATAATATCTTCCGGTTTATCCAGGCCGGGGCGGAGGTTTCCGCCCTGCTGGGCCGCATCCCCAGCGCCGTGGGGTACCAGCCCACCCTGGCCAACGAGATGGGATCCCTCCAGGAACGGATCGCCAGTACCTCCAAGGGGTCCATCACCAGCGTCCAGGCGGTGTACGTCCCCGCGGACGATCTCACCGATCCCGCTCCGGCCACCACCTTTGCCCATCTGGACGCCACCACGGTCCTCTCCCGGAAGATCGTGGAACTGGGGATATACCCCTCCATCGATCCCCTGGCCTCCACTTCCCGGATCCTCGATCCCGCGGTGGTGGGGGAGGAGCATTACCGTACCGCCCGGCGGACCCAGCAGACCCTCCAGCGGTACAAGGAACTCCAGGACATCATCGCCATCCTCGGCATGGACGAGCTTTCCCCGGAGGACAAGCTGGTGGTTTCCCGGGCCCGGAAGATACAGCGCTTCCTGGGACAGCCCCTTTTTGTGGCGGAACGGTACAACGCCATGGACGGCCGGTATGTTCCGGTTAAAGAAACGGTCCGGGGCTTTAAGATGATCCTGGACGGCGAGTGCGACGCTATTCCCGAGCAGGCCTTTTTTATGGCCGGGGGCATAGACGACGTGCTGGAAAAATCCGGGAAACTATAACCCATGCCGGAACTGTTTACCTTCGAGGTATATACCCCGTACCGGCTTTTTTACGCCGATTCGGTGGAGGCCATCACCCTCACCCTGCAGGACGGGGAAATCGGGATCTACGCGAACCACGATTTTTTTACCGCCCCGGCGGTCCCCTGCATACTCAACGTCAAGGACAAGCAGGGCCGGTGGAAGGCCGCCTTTGTTACCGAGGGTATCCTGGAGGTGACCCACCACAAAACCGTACTGCTGGTGGACGCCGCGGAGTGGCCAGAGGAGATAGACGGGGCCCGGGCGGAGGCCGCCAAACGTCATGCCCAGGAGTCCCTGGAATCCGGCATATTGAAATTCGAGATCGATAACGCCAAAGCGGCTCTGAAACGGGCGGAAATTCGTTTAAAGCTCCGGGGGATAAAAAAAGAGTCCGAGTAAAA
>JAITKD010000255.1 GCA_031278575.1 Spirochaetaceae bacterium
CAGCCGTGTAAAAAAAGAACCGTTTCCCCGGACCCGGTATCAAAATAATGAACATTGATATCGCCGATATTTTTCATTGACCTTGAGTATACCACGGGAAGCCGGGCGTGTTAAGCCGGCCGTTGGGATCGGCGATCCTATTCCGCCGGTCTTTCCGGCCCCTCAATAACCTCGTGCCCCGTTATCGGTTGAGGCGGTTCCAAAGCCTTGGTTATTCATCCATTATAATATCCTATTATTTCGATAGTTTTATTATATATCTTGCATAAATTTATTATTTCGGATAAAATATTCTTAATATTTGAGGGGGTTTTCAAAATTTAGTATATTGAAGATACCCCGAGGAAAAACCGTCCCCACCGCCGGTTTTTCAAATAAACCAAGGCTGCTTTTCAAAGGCATGGTCCGGAACTATGGTTTTGAAAAAGCCGCCTTTGACCCAAGGAGTGTATCATGGCAAACAGAATTATTTCCGTCAGGACCGTTGTGGCCATTGGGATCGGGGCGGCCCTCCTCTTTGTGCTTATGCGTTTTGTGGCGATTCCCTCGGGGGTTCCCAACACCAACCTCAACCTGGGGATTGCCATATTAACGGTTTTTGGGGCGATCTTCGGCCCCATCGCGGGGCTTCTCATCGGTTTTATCGGGCATACCTTGACGGATCTTACCTGGGGAGGGGTATGGTGGAGTTGGGTTATCGCCGATGCGGCCTACGGGTTCCTTATCGGTTTGTTCTGGAAATTCTACAAGATCGAGGAAGGCCGGTTCGGCATAAAAGGGGCGATCATCTTTAACGGGGTCCAGATCCTCGGCAACCTGGCGGCCTGGGCTTTAATTGCCCCAAGCCTGGACGTCCTGATATACCAGGAGCCCGTGGACAAGGTCTTTCTCCAGGGTATCGTCGCCGGCAGCCTTAACGGCGCCGTGGTCCTGGTACTGGGAACCCTCCTGGCCCTGGGCTATTCCCGTACCAAAGTAAAGGCGGGTACTTTGAAGGTTGAATGATCGTCCGGAGTCCTG
This sequence comes from Spirochaetaceae bacterium, assembly GCA_031278575.1. Lineage (GTDB taxonomy): Bacteria > Spirochaetota > Spirochaetia > Treponematales > Breznakiellaceae > JAIRMO01. Next base: position 1,021 of record JAITKD010000255.1, read on the forward strand.
ATACGGTCCTGGCATTTGAGGGTTTTACCTTTCAATACCAGGCCCAGGCGGAACCGACCCTGTATGATATTAATCTACGGGTCCGCCGGGGGGAAAAGATCCTTATTCTGGGGCCTTCCGGATCGGGGAAATCGACCCTGGTCCATGGTATTAACGGCCTCATCCCCCATGCCTTTAGGGGCAGTATCACGGGCTCCTTGATCATTTTAGGGAAGGATATCCGGTCCCTGGATATTTTTGACATTTCCAAAAAGGTGGGAACCGTACTGCAGGATACCGACGGCCAGTTTGTGGGGCTTACCGCCGGGGAGGATATCGCCTTTTCCGCGGAAAACGACCGGATCCCCACCCCGGAGATGCACCGCCGGGTGGCGGGGGCGGCGAAATTGGTGGCTATGGAAGAACACCTGAAAAAATCCCCCCAGGATCTTTCGGGGGGCCAAAAACAGCGGGTCTCCCTGGCGGGGATCCTTTTGGAGGATACGGAGATTCTCCTTTTTGACGAACCCTTGGCAAACCTCGATCCCGCCACGGGAAAAGAGGTGATAGAACTCATCGATAAACTCCACCGGGAGACGGGTAAAACCATCCTCATCGTGGAACACCGTTTGGAGGATGTCCTCCACCGCCCGGTGGACCGCATTGTGGTTATCGATCAGGGCCGGATCATCGCGGACCTTCCCCCGGGGGAACTCCTGGCAACGGATATATTACGGAAAGCCGGCATCCGGGAACCCCTCTATATCAGCGCCCTCCGTTACGCCGGTATCGAAATTACCTCCGGGATGGCTGAGCCCCCGGCTTTTCTCAACTTTGATCCCCGGTTGCTGCGGGAATGGGACCGGGGGGGACGGGAGGACCCGCCGGAACAGGCCGGAAAGCCCCTCCTGGAAATCCAGAACCTTTGTTTTAATTACCCCGAGGGCCGCCCGGTCCTGGGATCCGTCTCCTTTACCCTGGCCGGGGGCGGCTGTACCAGCCTGATCGGGAAAAACGGGGCGGGAAAATCCACCCTGGCAAAGCTCATCTGCGGTTTCATTAAGCCGGTTTCGGGGCGGATCCTCTTTAACGGGGAGGACTTGGGGGGTCTGTCCATCAAAGAACGGGCGGAGCGGATCGGTTATGTGATGCAGAACCCCAACCAGATGATCTCCTTCCCCCTGATTTTCGACGAAGTTGCCCTGGGACTGCGGACCCGGGGGGCGGGGGAGGGGGAAATCCGGGACCGGGTCCACGAGGCCCTGGGGATCTGCGGCCTCTACCCCTTTCGGAACTGGCCGGTGAGCGCCCTCAGTTACGGCCAGAAAAAACGGCTGACCATCGCGGCGATCCTCGTCATGGGGCCCTCCCTGATCATCCTGGATGAACCCACCGCGGGGCAGGACCACCGCCATTATACGGAGTTTATGGAATTCCTCAGCCGGCTGAACCGGGAACGGGGTCTGACCCTCCTCTTGATCACCCACGATATGCACCTGATGTTGGAATACACCTCCCAGGCGGTGGTCCTTTCCGGGGGCGCCGTCATTGCCGACGCCTCCCCCGCGGAGGTCCTGACCGATGACGGGATTATCGCCCAGGCAAGCCTCAAACGGACCTCCCTCTACGACCTTGCCCTCCGGGGGGGTATTGCGGATCCCCGGGGGTTTGTCCGGCATTTTATTTGCCATGAGCGGAGAGAAGGACGGCGGGGGAGGGCGCCGGGATGAGCCGTTTTATGCTTGCCTATATCGACCGGCCGTCCCCGGTCCACGCCCTTTCGGGGGCCGTCAAATTCATCGTTTTTCTGCTCTGGTCCGTCCTGGGGATGGTGAGTTACGATACCCGGGTGCTGTTCCTCCTGTGTGTTCTGGGCTTGTTCCTTTTCAAAATTTCGGGGATTACCTTACGGGATATTTCCTTTATTTTTAAGATGCTTTTTTTCTTTATGTTCCTCAATTTGGCCGGGATCTACCTCTTTGCCCCCGAGCAGGGGGTGGCCATTTACCATACCCGGCATATAGTACTCCGGGGGATTGGCCGGTATACCCTGACGGCGGAACAGCTTTTTTATGAATTCAATGTTTTTTTAAAATACTTTTCGATAATCCCCATCGCCGTAATGTTGATCGTTACCACCAGCCCCAGCGAATTCGCCGCCTCCCTGAACCGTATCGGGATGCCCTATACCATCGCCTATGCGGTGAGCATCGCCCTGCGGTACATCCCCGACGTACAGCGGGATTACGAGGCCATTTCCCAGTCCCAGCAGGCCCGGGGCGTAGAACTTTCCCGGAAAACAACCTGGATAAAACGCCTCTCCGGGGCCTCCCGGATCCTCCTCCCCCTGATTTTTTCTTCTCTGGACCGGATCGATGTGGTAAGCCATGCCATGGAACTCCGCAGCTTTGGGAAATACAAAACCAGGACCTGGTATTCCTACCGGCCCTTTACCAAAACCGATGGGGTGGTTACGGCCGCTGCGGTCCTCCTTTTTATCCTGGGTCTCTGGGTAACCTTCCGTACCGGCGGCCGTTTCTACAACCCCTTTACCGGCTAAAGGCCGCGAAAATGCGGGTTTTACGGTAGTCTGTCAAAAATGTGTCTGCATTATGGACCGGATACGCTATTCATCCGGGGAATTTGAAACAGGGCCAATGGATTTATTATTGATTTTTAGTAAAATTTTCAATTGTTCTATAACTAAAGGCCGTAAATCAGGGTGAAGTTTATTAAATAAATCAACTATTTCCATTAATTCTATGTTTTTTTTATTTACAAACATTACCCCTTCGCCGGTCGCTAACCAAGTTTCGTTGACACCGAAGGTATCGGCGATTAGCTTAATAAGCCTAAAATTGAGTTCCCTATGACCTTGCTCTAACGAACTCATATACCCTTTGGAAACCCGTATTTTTTCAGCAAATTTCTCTTGAGTAAGCCCTAAAGCGGACCTAAGTTCTATTAGCCTGGTCCCTAAACCGGTATTCATTATATAAAATTAACAGGAATCCACAAAATAGACAAGTTTTTAAAAATTCTTCCAAAATTCGCTTGACATATCTACATAGTATTTTTATAATATCAACAATGTAGGTTATCATGGGAAAAGAGGAGAATTTATGGTTTCTGGTCAACAGCTTTGAGCAATTGCCTGAGAATGGCCGGATACATTTAAGAAACTATTTGGAAGAGTTGCTTTTTCTCCAAAAGTTGGTTTTGACGGAGTCTATTCCGTCATTAAGGGAAATAAAGGCCGCCATAAAAGAAAAACATTAGGGAAACGCTGATTAACTTGACGCTAATCGCGTTTCCCTAATGTATTTGCTCATTTCATTGCGCAAATAGGGTAAACTTTGTTTACCTTACGTTAAAGTAGCGCCGATTTATTCT
>JAITKD010000002.1 GCA_031278575.1 Spirochaetaceae bacterium
TCCTTAGGGGAGGTTCTCCGCCTCCGGTCCCGCAGGCTGCGGAGGCGGGGTTGGGGGCTGTTCCGGGGCTGCGGGCTGTTCCTCCGGCCCCGGCGAAGCGGCTTTGTTCAGGGAGAAAAGTTTGATCCCCTCATCGGGGAAACGTTCCTTGACGGAAGCCACCGCCTGGGCTATGCTCCGGGCCTCTTCTTCTTCACACCAGATGACCAGGGCGAAATTTTCTTCCGGCCAGATGGCGTCCCCCATCCGGGGTCCGGTGGAACCCACTCCGTACACATTGGGGTATTTGGTATAGTATTTACCCGCTTTCTCGGCCGCCAGGGCCTCCAGGATGTTTTCTTCCACCGAATGGTTGGCAATAATTTCAATCCGTATCATATTCCGGCCTCCCCGGCCTGTTCGGAACCAATCACCGGGCCGCCGCCCAGGGAAGCGGCCCCTTGATCGGACAGGACCTGTTTTTGCCCCTGTTTTTTTGAAAGCCCCTCGGCGATCCGATCCCGGCGGGCCGCGGCCCGGGCGTCCCGCTCATCAGAACGCTTGTTCATAATGGCATAGATGGTAGGCATGAGGACCAGGGTCATCAGGGTACCGAAGGAGAGGCCCCCCAGTACGGTTTTGCCGATGGGCGCCACCAGTTCCGACCCTTCCCCGGGGAAAAAGGCCATGGGGACCAGGCCCAGGATCGTGGTCAGGGTGGTCATCAAGATAGGCCGCAGGCGGTTCCCCGCGGCTTCCACGCAGGCCTGGTGCAGGGGAAGCCCCCGCTTACGGAGCAGGTTGGTGTAGTCCACGAGGACGATGCCGTTATTTACGATAACCCCCATCAGGACCAGCAGCCCCACCGCGGTCAGGATATTGAAGGTGGTATTGGTGATCATATAAATCGCCACTATCCCGATCACCGAAAGGGGAATGGTAAAGATGATGATAAAGGGGTCCCTGAAGGATTCAAACAAACTGGCCATGACCCCAAAAACCAGAAACACCGCCACTATCATAATCAACATAAACCGGCCCATCATCTCCATCATCTCCGCGTTATCCCCGGCGTATTCGATGATCACGTCATCCTCCGCGGGGATCTCCGCGGTGATAAGGGTCCGGACCTGGTTTTCCAGGATGTTGACTTTGGTACCCGGTACCGCCCCGGCGGTTACGTGGATAACCCGGCTCTGATTTTCCCGTTTGATGGTCAACGGTCCGGTGCCTTCCTTGTAGGACGCGAAACTGGAGAGGGGTACCCTGCCGGCTACCTGGCTGTTCACAAAGATGTGGTCCAGGGCGGGACGGGTACTCCGGTCCGCCTCGGCGAGGATCATCACCACATCGTAATCGTGGCCCCCGCTTTTGTACCGGGTGGCGGTAATACCGTCCACCGCGGCTTTGATCTCGTTCCCCACGGTAAGGGTATTGAGCCCCAGGGCGTAGAGCCGGTCCCGGTCAAGCTCGATTTCGATCTGGGGGAGCCCGTCCTGCAGGTCCACCCGGGGTTCGGTAGCGTCGGGGACCCGTTCCCGGATAAGGCCGGCGATCCGTTCCGCCATGGCCTTCCCCTTCACCAGGTCATCGGTTCTGATAATAATATCAATGGGGTTCCCCCCCATGCCGCCTCCCATACCGCCCCCGCCGAAGTTAAAGATCACCCCGGGGAATTCATTAAAGTGGGCGCGCATTTTCGTTTTAATGTCATCGGCGCTGTCGATCCGGTCTTTGTAGTCGGGAAGGTTTATCCGCAGGGAACCTGAGTTAGCGCCCCCTCCCCCCATCATACCGCCCCCTCCGGCATTAAGGGTCAACCGTTCATAACCCCGGACTTCCTTTTCCACAATGAGCTGAATCTGCCTCAGCACCGCCTCGGTCTCCGGAAGGGGGGTGCCCATGGGGAGGGTCACGTTGATGCTGACCGAATCCGCTTCCTGCTGGGGCATAAAAACCCAGCCGATTACGGGGATCATAAAGAGGCTGCCCGCAAAGAGGACCAAAAGTACCATGATAACGATCAATTTATGCCGCAAAACCCGGTTAATCGCCCGGCGGTAGAGGTCTTCCAGGGCGGTAAAAAACCTCCCGACTACCCGGTCAAGCGCCGCCAAGGGCCCCCTTAGGGATTTCTGCTTCCGGGTAACCAGGGGAAGGTAGTGGCTGGACAAAACGGGAACCAAAACGATGGCCGTAAAGAGGGAAATGGCCAGGGATATGACCACCGTAAAGGCCAATCCCGCAAACAGCTCCCCCGCCATTTCCAACATCCCCTGAAAAGCCACCAGCGGGGCGAACACGCAGATAGTGGTCAGGGTAGAGGCGACGATAGCCACGATCATCTCCTGGGCGCCTAAAACCGCGGCGGACTGGAGCTTGGCCCCCTTTTCCCGGTAACGGTAGATGTTTTCCAGGATAACGATGGAATTATCCACCAGCATCCCTATACCCAGGACCAGCCCCGCCATGGTCATCAGGTTCAGGGTGAGCCCGGCGAAATACATCATCATCATGGTGATGGCAATGGACACCGGAATACTGATACCGATGATGAGGGTCGGTTTTATGGAACGGAGGAAGATAAAGAGGATAAACACCGCCAGGATGGCTCCTGAAAGGGCGGTATTGGTAACCTGGTTCAGGGAATTTTCTATCTGATCCGTGGTGTTATAAAGTTCGGTTATTTTGATATCCTGGGGGAGTTCCCGGGTCATCCGTTCCAGCCGGCTCCGCAGTTCCCGGGCGGTCTGTACGGAGTTTTTACCGCTCTGCTTCTGAACCGACATCATGACGGCGGGGATCCCGTTGACATACACGGCGCTGGTTTCATCCCGGTAGCCTTCAAACACATCGGCAATATCCCGGAGATACACACTCCGGGGCAGTTCCACCTGGCCGCCCGACGCGCCCCCGCCTTTATAGGATATCACCGTGTTCCGGATCTGATCCAGGGAGGAATATTCCCCCATGGTGGTAAGGAGGTACGAAAGCCCCCCTTCGGTGATGGTCCCCGCGGCAACCTGCATATTCTGGGCGGCCAGCATCTGTTGTATCTGGGTTACCGTCAGGCCGTAGGCTTCAAGCCGGGACTGGGGGATCTCCACCCGGATGATCTTCTCCCGCCCTCCGTTGACCGAAGCGGTGGCTACCCCCGGAGTCTGCTCTATCCGGGGTACGATGGTATCCGTCGCCAGTTCCCGCAGTTCTTCCGGGGAACGGTTCCCCGTCACCATAAGGCCCATGATGGGGATCATGGAGGGATCAAACCGGAAGATCGTGGGGGTATCCGCCCCGGTGGGCATATAATTCCTGACCCGTTCCAGGGCGTCCCGGACGGAATTGGAGGCGTCCGCCAGGTCCGTCCCGTAGGTAAACTCCAGCGTCACCATGCTGGAACCCTTGGATGAGGTGGAAGTTACCTTTTCAAGGCTCGAAACGCCGGACAGGGCCGCCTCCAGAACCCGGCTGACGGATCGTTCCACCTCCTCAGGTCCCGCGCCGGTATAGTTGGTAACTACCATCAGGTAGGGAGGGTTAATTTCGGGAAAAAGATCCAGGGGAAGGTTTACCACGGCAAATATCCCCAGCCCAATGAGGAGCAGAAAAATGATAAATATCGTTGTCGGCCGCGAAACCGCGGTTTTTGCAAAACTCATGGTTATACCTCTCCTTAATTGACGCTCAAGGGCGCTACCCGGTCAACCACATTAATCCGGGAGCCGTCATCTAAAAGGGTATGGCCCCGGACAACCACTTCTTCGTTTGGTAAAAGTCCCTGCCGTATCTCCAGAACCCCGTCCACAAGGATGCCGGGAACCACCGTTTTCCGCCGGGCAACCTGGAAGGCCGGATCCGTGGGATCCGTTTCGACGGTAAAAACATAGTCCTCCCCAAACCGCTGGATCATGGCTCCCGAGGGGATCTTGACGATATTTTCTTTCCGCTCGGTAATAACCCGTACCTTGGCGAACATCCCCGCCTTAAGCCGGGACCCGGGGTTCTCCACATTCACCTTTACCTCCATGGTCCGGGAAGCGGGGTCCACCACCGGGCTTATCTCGTGGACGCTTCCCCGAAAGATCTCCCCGGGAAAGGCGTCCAGAGTAATTTCGCAGGGCAGGGACAGGGCCATCTTGGAAATAAACCGTTCCGCCACATACAGCCGGATCTCCAGGGCGCTGCCCCCGGTAAGCCGGGCCGCGGGTACGGACTGGCTGATGGTCATCCCCACCTGGGCGGGCAAGGACACAATGGTTCCCCCTATGGGGGCCCGGGTTATGCCGGGAACATAGGCCATCCCCGGCTTGGAGGGATCCACCGCGGCGATGGGGTCCCCGCTGCGGACCCGGTCTCCCACAGCCACATAAAGCCGGGTAACCCTGCCGGCCACGTCGGAATAGACGTCCACCGTGGAACCGGCCATAATATCCCCGGAAAGGGCCAGGTAGTCCCGGATCTGTCCATGGACCGCGGTGGTGGTATTCACCGCGAAGACCTGGACATCCCCCGCCGCGCCGGGGGCTCCTCCCGCTTCGGCGGAGGACTTCCCGCCGAAGCGGTCACAGCCGGCGAAACCTAGGGATACGATAAGTAAAGCCGCAAAAACGGCGGCAACCGGTATATTCATTCGTTTCATAACGGACTCCCGGAAAGGGTCCCAAAGGGAACCCCGATGGCATATTCAAGGTCAATAAGCCCCTTGAGATAATTAAAATTTTGTTCCAATACCCCGATCCGGGCCTTGCGTAATTCCAGCTCGGCATTTTGTACTTCCAGTACTTCCCGGAGCCCTGACCGGTAGGCTTCTTCGGTCAGGCGGTAGGTTCGTTCCGCCAGATCCGCCGTCAAGGTCAAGGCTTCCACGGTGGTCCGGGCGTGTTCCAGGGACATCACGGTATTGTAAATTTCCAGTTCCGTCCCCCGGATCGCCTGGGCAAGGCCGATATGGGCGTTTCGGATGTTGTCGTCCAAATCCTTTATGCCCTGGAAATTCGTACTAAAGGGAATGAGGCTGTGGAGTTGTATCCCCAGGCTGAGGGAAAAGGCCCCGGACTGCTGCCAGAAGTCTTTATTCCCCCAATCGTCCTTCCAGGGGTTCTGGGTAAAGGCATGATTGGTGTTCCAGCCTAAGGTCAACGAGGGGGTCAGGGAAAGCATCTGGACTTTTCGGGTGCTTTGTAAGAGCCGGATATTTTGCCGCAGTTCCTGAATATCCGGCCGGTTCGACGCGGCTTTGGCGATAAGTTCCGCCGTATCCAGGGAGATAAAAACGGTATCCTCCACGAGAGGGACAAGATCGAACCGCGTATCCAGGGGAAGCCCCAGGTCATTGGCAAAGGAGGCCATACTCAGCTTGAGGCCGTTTTCCGCCTGATCAATGGAGGGCTTAAGATTTTCCATGGACACCCGGGCCTGGAGCAGGGTCAGCTCCGGCACAAGGCCGGCCCGGTAATTTGCCTGGGCCATAGACACCTGCCGCTGTGCGGTAGCGTAACTTTCCCGGAGCATATTGATGTTTTCCCGGATCAAAAGCATCTGGTAGTAGGCTTTTCGAATATCCCGTTCCAGCTGGGCCTTGGCCTTGTCGTAGGAGATAAGCCCTCCCTCATAATCCAGGCGGAGGTTCCGTATCCCCTCAAACATAGCGGCGCTGACCGAAAGAGATGCCTGTACGGAACCGGCGATATGCCACCGGGAAGCCGCTATTGAAGAGGCCGGCGAAAAGGGAGTTGCCGGGATAGTAACGGTAGCGGCCTTGTTATCCATCGATAGGCTGCCCCCCAGGGTTACGCTGGGAATAAACCGGTTCCAGGACAGATCGGACTTCCGCTTTTTGGTTTCCACCGAGACCCGGGAGGACTCCAGCCCCAGGTTGTTTTTAACGGCCAGCTCCACCGCCTCGTCCGGGGAGATCACCCGTACCCCGGAAGCGGGCTGGTCCTGCCCAAAGGCGGCTTCCGGAAAAATCAGAAAAAAACAAACCAGTACCGGCGGACCGAGCAGTTTGGTATGTCTGCCCATAAAAAGGCGTAAAGATTCACGAAAGGGAATTTTTACGCCCCTTGGGCAGGCTATTGGGTTCCGCCGTCGGGCGCCGTGAAAAAGAGGGATCATAAAAAACTCCTTCGCTTAACCAGGGGAACGTGGTTACCCACCGAATCCGCCGGAGAACCGCAAAAACTAACTATTCCCCGGTTCTCCTGGTTAATCACTAGTATTGGCCCGCCCCAGGCGCGGCCTTTTACGGCTTCTTGCCGCTTTTTACCATACATTAAATATAACCTATTGGTAACATGATTTATACCCATTTATCCCTAAGGCAATGAATTTATATAGGGTTCTCAGGCTTTTATTTGGAAATTCCGAAACCGCCCTATCCTTGGGCCAACGCATCAGGACATTCGCGGTAAGAAACAAAATCCATTGGGAGGTTTGCTCCTTTAAAGATTCGGAAAGCCCTTCCAGGACCGCGTTACCATCGATCTTGATATCCAAAAAGATCCGGTAGATCCGGGGAGGAGGCGAACAGCCCGGATCAATCCGCCGGGTCCTGAGCCAGTCCAGGGCGGTGAGGATCTCCGGCCGGGAACGGAGGTAATCCGCCACCCCGGCGATGGCCAGGTAAAACTGCTCCTCGGGAACAGCCGATGCCCGGATGGCCGCTTCGGCATAGGTAACGATCCGTTCAAATTCGGTTAAAAAAAGCTGTCCCAGCATATCCTGTTTGTTTTTAAAGTGGGCGTAGAGGCCGCTTTTGGATAATCCTGAACGGCGGGCCACCATAGCCATGGTGGCGTTCCAGGGTCCCGCTTCGGCTACCGCGCCGGCCACCGCCTTGAGCAGGCCCTCGTCTTCCGTCGTATCCAACAACCCGCGGGGAAGGGCCTTTTCAAGTTCCTCAAAGTTGATACGCTCTACAATATCCCGGCGCAGCCCCAAGCCCCCGGCGATCTTTGCCTCGATCCACCGGATAAGCCCATGAACCTGCTCATCCGACGGGGGTTCATCCGGAGCGTGGCTATGTTTATGAAAACTGGCCACCCAAAAGGTCAGGGAGACCAGGATCAGTTGAAGCATGGGCGGATAGGTTTTGACCTCCTCATCAAGGGGACGTATCTTCCGCATATCTATACCCCAATGGTTCCATTCAGCCATAAGCTGCTCCGCTTCCCGCCTGCCGTAGACCATAAAAAGGGAAAAGATGAAGGCGTCCATATTACGGGCGTAATACTCCACGATAGTCCGCATCATAATAAATTGCCGTTCTATCAAATCCGCGGTTTCCAGGGCTTTTATGTAACCGGGCTTGATAAATGCCGTATAGTGTGTAAAAAAAGACTCGTACATGGCGTCCAGCAGGGCTTGTTTGTTTTTGAAATGCCGGTATAAGGCGGCTTTCGTAACCCCCAAGTTCCGGGCCAAAAGGGAGAGGCTGGTCTGTTGGTAAAAATCCCGCCCCCAGGTCCTAAAGGCGGTGTTTATAATATCCGTTTTCGTTAACTGCGCCATAATACCCGCAACCGGAAAATTCGGCCTCCATATAGTAAAACCATGTTACCGACCGGTCGGTAACATATATATGATACTAATATATTTTTTTTACGGCAAGGGGCCGCCGGCATTAAACCCACTAGGGAAACGCTGATTAACTTTTTGTTTTATCCGGGGGTCAGGGCTTTAAGGAGGGTACGTTCCAGCTTACCATGGGCGGGGGAACCGTAGGCCCGTTCTTTAGGGCTCAATGAAATTTTTTTGTCCAGGACGACTCCCCCCGGGGGCTGGGTCAGAACCAGGATCCGTTCCCCCAAATAAATGGCCTCCCGGGGGTCGTGGGTTACCGCAAGGGCCCGGCGTTTTTCTTTCTGGAGCAGATCTAAGAGCAGATCCATAAGTTCCAGCCGGCGGGGAATATCCAGGGACTGAAAGGGTTCATCCAGGAGAATGAGGGTACCGGGGTAGGCAAAGGCCCGGGCCATGGAGACCCGCTGTCGTTCTCCCCCGGAAAGTTCGTCAGGATAGGCCCCGGATTTATCCCCCAAAGAAACCATTTCCAGAAAATACCGGGACCGGGCTTCAGCCTCCTTTTTCCCCAGGGGGCCCTCAATAGGGATCATCACGTTTTCCAAGACCCTATACCAGGGGAGGAGCCGGGGTTCCTGAAATATAAAAGAAACCGCTTCCTCCCCTCCGTTTCCGCCCGGCTTCTCCCCCCGGCGAATTTCCCCGGATCGGGGTTTTATAAGGCCGGCAATGAGCCGTAAAAGGGTGGTCTTGCCGCAGCCTGAGGGCCCCAGGATCACGACGGGGTTTCCCTCGTCAAGATCCAGGGAAAAATTTTCAAAAAGGGGATTCCCGGTAAAGGTAAAGGTTATGTTTTTAAGAAAAAAAACGGGAGCCTTCATCGGGTAAGTCCCCGTTTTTTTAAGGCGGAAAGGAACAGGCTGAGGAGGGATTGGGAAAGGGCGGCGGCCAAAACCGTCGCCGCGGTCCAGGCAAAAAGCTCCGGAGTTTCAAGCTGGGCTTTTGCCTGTTGCATCCCCGTTCCCAGGGATCGGACGGGCTGTACCAGCACCTCCGCGGCGACCACAACCTTCCAACAGAGGGAAAGGGAACTCCGCAGCCCTCCCAGAATAAATGGGACCAGGGCGGGGATATAGAGCCGCATCAGGGTTTCCACCCGGGACAAACGATACGCCCGCAAAAGTTCGACAAGCCGGGGATCCACCGCCCCTATCCCGGTCATGGTATTGGCGGCCATCACCGGAAACACCATAAGAAACGCGGTAAATACCGGGGTTTGTTCCGAACCAAGCCAAAGAAAGGCGATAAGGATCACCGCCATGACCGGGGTAGCGGAAATAACCGCAAAAAGGGGCCGTAGAAAGGCCGCCGCCCGTTTGTCAAGTCCCGAAGCGATCCCCGCCAAAATCCCCAGGGGTACGGATATCAAAATCCCCAGGATCACCCGAAAAAAACTATTTCCCAAGGAACGAAAAAACCTTTCGGTCGTAACCAGGGCGGCAAACTTCATAAAAACCGGCAGGGGTCCCGGGAAAAGCAGGATACTCCCTGAATACCGGGACATAAGTTCCCAAAGAACGAGGAGCGTAAGGACCCCCAAAAAACCGAATAAGCGGCCCCGTTCTCCCCCCTTCCGGTTGCTTTTTATCATCCCGTAAAAACCTGCCTATATCCCCGGAAAATCAAGATAAAAAGTATCCGGCGGCAGGGCGCCTCCTATGGCAACGGGGGCAAATTCCAGGAAAATCGTAAAGAGGGCTTCCAGGGATGACCGGGCTTCCGCCGCGGGCACAAACACATAATTACTCCGGGGTATGGCGGCGCTTACCACGGCAGCCCGGAGCCCCAGGTCATGTTTCTCCACCAGAGCCCCCGCCGCCTGGGGATTAGCGGTAACCCACCGGATGGAATTTTTATAGGCCTCCAGGATGATCCGGATCGCTTCAGGCCGGGACCGGGCAAATTCGGCATCCACCACCAACACCGTCATGGGAAAATTCCCCTTCCCCCCGGCCTTGATCCATTCGGCCTCAATATCGGCAACTTCCCGCAGGCCGGGTTTCCCGGTCCGGGCCATGGTAGCAAAAGGTTCGGGGAGGAGGGCCGTGGATATCCGTCCCGCAATCAGCGATTGGGCAATTTCCGGGTAGGCCAGGGAATACCCCAGTTGTACATCCTTCCCGGGGGTTATCCCCCGGGAAAGGAGGATACGCCGGAACACTAAATCCGGGGTTGCCCCCTGACCGGCTACCTCCACGGTCTTACCCCGGAGGCCCTCAATGTTCCGTACCGCCGGATCGGAACTTAAAAGACTCAACATCCCCGCGCCAACCACCGCGGCGATTTGCAGGGGCTTTCCCCCGGAGGCTATCTTGGCCGCCACATTGGGGGGCAGGATCCCGACCTTGGCCTCCCCTGAAATAAACCGGGCCGCCAGGAGATCCGCCTGGGCCAGGGCTTCCAAGCGGACGCTCATCCCCTGAATAACCGGCGGCTCCTCAAAGAGCCGAATCATCCCCACCCCGGACGGTCCTTTGATACCGTATATGGTAAGGGAAGACTGGGCGCCGAGGAAACCGGTCAAACAGCCGAATATTAAAAGAAAGAATACTCCATATTTATACGCCTTCATACTTTTCACTCCTATTGGAATAGTAATATACCAGAATTATTATCATTCCGGCAAGCGGGCGAATATGTTGAGGACAAAGGGCAGATACGGGAAATACCGGACGGGATTAATCCGATTTTCCGTTTATATGACAGCCGCGGCTTGATCTGACATTTGAAGAACCCCTATGGGTCCGTTCCCCGGGGAGGTTCATCGGTACTCGCCCTGGTTCCCCTATTATTGAACATTTTACTAAAACATAGTATTATTCAAACATAAGGAGATCCGATGAAGGCGATTGAACTGGAAAAAGCCTTTGATCCAAAAGGTTTTGAAGAGCGGATCTATGCCCAGTGGCAAAAGGCCGGGGCCTTTAAGCCCGGAATCGGAGGAAATACCTCCGGGACCCCCTATGTGGTGGTTATTCCCCCTCCGAATGTAACCGGGGTTCTCCATCTTGGGCATGGTCTTAACATCTGCCTTCAGGATATCGTGATCCGGTTCCACCGTATGCGGGGGGAACCCACCCTCTGGGTTCCCGGTACGGATCACGCGGGAATCGCCACCCAGAACGTGGTAGAGCGCCGGCTCAAGGCAAAGGGGATAAACCGTTCCGATCTGGGCAGGGAAAAATTCGTGGAAGAAACCTGGAAGGTCAAGGAGGAACACCACGCCGTCATCTCCAAGCAGATTTCCCGCATGGGGGCCAGTGTGGATTGGTCCAGGGAACGTTTTACCCTGGACGAAGGACTTTCCCGGGCGGTACGGGAGGTTTTCGTTACCCTCTACGAGCGGGAGCTCCTCTACAAGGGCAACTACCTGGTCAACTGGTGTTGTTCCTGCGGTACCGCCCTTTCCGATGACGAGGTGGAACACGAGGACGCCCCCGGAAAAATGTATCATCTGAGATACCCGTTACTGGAAGGGGGGACCGGCTCCCCTTCCGGCGTTTTTATCGAACTTGCTACCACCCGGCCGGAGACCATGCTGGGGGATACCGCCGTAGCGGTTCATCCGGAAGATCCCCGTTACCGCGCCCTGGTGGGAAAGCAGGCGGTTCTTCCCCTTACCGGCCGGAACATCCCGGTGATTGCCGATCCCTATGTGGATCGGGAATTCGGAACCGGGGTGGTGAAGATCACCCCGGCCCATGATCCCAACGACTGGGATGTGGGAAAACGTCACGATCTTCCGGTGATCAACATCCTCAGTCCCGACGGGCGTCTCAACGACCAGGTACCCGAAAAGTACCGGGGCCTTACGGTAAAAGAGGCCCGGGAAGCGGTAGTCGAAGACCTCAAGAGCGGAGGTTTTTATATCCGGGAGGAAGCTATTACCCATGCGGTGGGGCACTGTTACCGCTGCCACACGGTGATTGAACCCTTCCTTTCGGAGCAGTGGTTTGTCAAGATGAAGCCCCTGGCGGAAAAGGCCCTGGCGGCCTGGGAACGGGGGGAACTCATCTTTTTTCCCCGGAAATGGGAAAACACCTACCGGCATTGGCTGCTCAATATCCGGGATTGGTGCATAAGCCGTCAGCTCTGGTGGGGCCACCGGATTCCCGCCTGGTCCTGTAAGGATTGCGGCAAGATCTCCGTGTCCCGGACGGATATTTCCCTTTGTCCCGGCTGCGGTTCAAAAAACATAGAACAGGACCCGGACGTGCTGGATACCTGGTTCTCAAGCTGGCTCTGGCCCTTCAGTACCCTGGGCTGGGAATCTTCCGCCAGTAATACCGCGGATCTGCGGGCCTACTATCCCACCACGACGCTGGTAACCGGCTACGACATCATCTTTTTCTGGGTCGCCCGGATGATCATGGCGGGGCTGGAATTTACCGGGCAGGTTCCTTTCCGGGACATTTACATCACCGGGCTCCTCCGGGATAAGCAGGGCCGGAAGATGAGTAAAAGCCTCGGGAATGGCCTTGATCCCCTGGAACTGGTGGATGATTTTGGCGCCGACGCCCTCAAGTTCACCCTGGCCTTTATGTGCGCCCAGGGGCAGGATATCCTTATCGACAAGGAATCGGTCAAAATGGGGTCCCGGTTCGCCAACAAGATATGGAACGCCAGCCGGTATATCCTGATGAACCTGGACGGCCGGAATTTGGTCCCGGAGCCTTCCCTGCTTCCGGTGGATACCTGGATCCGGTCCCGGCTCAACAACGCGGCCCGGACCATAGAAGCGGCCTTTCTTTCATATCGGTACAACGATGCAGCCCAGATCGCCTATGAATATTTTTGGAACGACTTCTGTGACTGGTATGTGGAAGCCGCCAAACGTTCCATAAAAGAGGGGGATGAAACCGAAAAAGACCGGGCCGCCACGGTGCTGCTGGAGGTCCTCTCCGAATCCCTGCGGCTGCTCCATCCGCTTTTGCCCTTTGTTACCGAGGAAATATACCAGAAACTCCCCAATACCGAAGGGCTTTTAATGACCGCCCCCTATCCCCGGTATGACAAAAACCGGGCGGACCCCCAGGGGGAGGAACAATTCGCCTTCCTTCAGGAACTGATCCGGGCGGTACGGACCCTGCGGAGTGAATGTACGGTTCCGCCGGATAAAAAGATACGCCTCCTCGTATGTCCCGATAAAAAACATAGGGAATTCCTCGGGGAAAACGCGGGCCTGGTAAAACTCCTCGCGGGCATTGGGGACTTGGAAATTGCCCTTCCCGACAAAACAGGGGGTCCGGGCCGGCCCGAAACTGCCATCGGCCTGGTCGGTTCGGGGTTTGAGGCCTTTGTATTTATCGCCGATGCGGTGGATACCGCCTTCCTCAAACAAAAATTTATCAAAGAAATTGAGAAAGATCGGGGGTTTATTTCTTCCCTAAAAACAAAACTCGCCAATGACCGGTTCGTAAAAAACGCCCCCCCGGAATTGGTGACGGGGGAGCGGATAAAACTGGAGGATGCGGTAAAACGCGCGGAAAAACTTGAATCCTATATACGGGATATGGCGTAAGGATTCAAAATGACCACCGAAGAGATGCTCCGGCTGAAAGGAACCTTTCTTGCCCCCTATATGCAGCTTGCCACCGCCCTTATCGGTAAAGTCCGGGACGGCGGGGGAAATATGTTCCGCCATCAGATCGATACCATGGCGACTCTGATCGATTACGGTTATATTGATTCCATTCTCCTCAAGGCTTCGGTAGTCCACGATCTTCTTGAAGACGTTCCCGAATTTAACCACAACCTGCTTTTATCCATTGATTTCGAAAGCCCCGCGGTGTACGATCTGGTTTTGGAGGTTACCCGTTTCCCCGAAGAAACCAAGGGGGAATTTCTTACCCGGATCTATGAAAGCGGGTCCCGGCCCGCCAAGATCCTAAAGGTGGCGGACCGTATATCCAATATGATCTCCCTGGGTTTTGTGATAAACCAGGAATTCATCCACCGTTATACCGAGGAAACGGTCCGGTATATTTTTCCTATCGCCGAAGAGGTGGATAAGGCCATGTTTTCGGAACTGCAATCATTGGTGGAATCCCGGAGAAAATTTCTTTCCTTTATGTGAGGATGAAGGGTTCGCCCCCGGGGTACCGGAGTTGACCCGCGATCCGGTTTCAATACGTTAGGGAAACGCTGATTAACTTGACGCTAATCGCGTTTCCCTGTTAACGTAGCGCCGATTTATTCTCGATTGAATAAATCAGTGCTTCCTTGGATTTTTTGGTGATTCGATATATAGGTTGACAAGTACGGATAAATCTCTCAATATAAAAATATATGACCCAATCTTTAGAAGATTATCTTGAAATGGTGAGTTTCCTCGCCGACGAAGGGGAGGTCCGGGTGACGGATATCGCTTCCCGGTTGGGAGTATCAAAACCTTCGGTACTTACCGCGTTAAAAGTCCTGGAAGAACAAGGGTTTTTGGAACATGAACGATACAGTAATGTGGCGCTCACCTCAAAAGGAATTGTCCGGGCCGCGGATATTCGGGAACGGCATTATTTCCTTACCTCTTTTCTTCGGGACACCGTAGGGGTAAGCCCTGAAACCGCGGAAAAGGACGCCTGTAAAATGGAACACGTTCTTTCGGAAGAAACGTTAAAAAAAATGAAGCTCTTTGTCAGGGCAAAGAAAAAAGATTAAGGGAAAGGCCGAAAACCGCGCCCCGTGGGGTCGTAGACGGTACCACGGGTATCGGTATCCTTAGGATCGGGGTGTTAGGGAAACGCTGATGAACTTGACGCTAATCGCGTTTCCCTAAGGTGTTTGCTCATTTCATTGCGCAAATACAACGTTAACGTAGCGCCGATTTATTCTCGATTGAATAAATCAGTGCTTCCTTAGGAAATTGCGGCGTGTATAGCGAATTTAACGCCTATTATCGGGGGATTTACGGTTCCCGCTGGGAAGGGTTACGGGCCGGCCTGCTGGAACCCGCGGCTGCCGTGGCCTATACCGAAGGGCTTGCCGTCCCCTATATGCTGGATAGGGCTTCGGTTCTGGCGGCCAGGACCCTCCGGCTTCCTTCCGAGGGGATCATCCTGGATGCCTGCGCCGCCCCCGGGGGAAAAAGCCTGGTAATCGCTTCGGCGATGGGATCCGCGGTACGGCTTTTATCCAACGAACTTTCCAATGAAAGGAGGAGGCGCCTCGTAACGGTTTTGGATCAGTACCTGGATACCGGCCGCCGTTCCCGGGTGATTGTCTCAGGCTTTGACGCCGCCGCCCAGGGGAGAAAAAGAGCCGAATGGGGCCGTTTTGGGGGAATCCTGCTGGATGCCCCCTGTTCCGGCGAACGGCACGTAATCCAAAATAAAACGGCCTTGGAAAAGTGGAGCCCCGCAAGAACCCGGTTCCTCGCCAAACGGCAATGGGCCCTGTTGTCCGCTTCCTTTTTGTTATTGCAAAGGGGCTGTTCCCTGGTATATGCCACCTGCGCCCTTTCCCCGGCAGAAAACGATGGGGTGGCCTCCCGGTTACTAAAAAAATACCGGGACGAGGTTTCCCTGGATGAAGTTGACTTTAACGAGGGAGAAAAAACCCAATGCGGAAGGCTCATCCTGCCCGATGCCGCGGGGGGTATGGGCCCCATGTATGTGGCGCGGTTCAGAAAACACTGACCGCCTTGTTATCCGCCCCGGTGGTATTCGATTTTCCAAAGGAATAAGCCCTGGGGAGGAGCGGTGGGACCGGCGAGGTTTCTCACCCCCGATGTCAGGAGTTTTTTAAATTCCCCGGAGGGCAGCCCTTTTTCCTCATAATGGAGCAGGGTTCCCACTATAGAACGGACCATCTTCCATAAAAAGGCGTTGGCCCGGATTTCAAACACCAGCATATCCTGTTGAACAAAAAAAAAGGCCTCAAAAATATACCGAAACCGGGAAAGGCTGGGGTCCCGGGGAAGGGCAAAAAGCGAACAGTCCAGTTCCCCATGGAGCAGCCGGGCATAGTCGTTAAGGAGATCCAGCCGGGGGCGGCGCCAAAGCTGAAGGCTGTACCGGAGTTCATGGGGAAAGGCGGGACGACCGCAGATGAGGTGGTACCGGTAGGTTCGGGACCGGGCGTCAAAACGGGCGTGAAAATCCTTCAGGGTTTCCCGGGCTTCCAGGATTCGTACATCCTGGGGGAGGAGGCTGTTGAGGGCGGGGACAAACCGTATTGCCCCCATCCCCCTGAGGGGGGTAAGAAAATGAGCCGCCTGCCCCACCGCGTGGACCCCGGCATCGGTCCTCCCCGAACCGGTAAGGATTATTTCTTTTTTGTGTAACTTCGCCAGGGCATCCTCAATGACGCCCTGGACCGTCCGGTTTTTCTCCCCGAATACCCCGGGGTTCCCCCGGCCCTGGCGCTGCCACCCTGAAAAATCGGTGCCGTCATAGGCAATAAGCAGCCGGATGTTCCGCAGGGCGTCAGGGGATTCACTCATCGGTTTCGTTTAGCTCTTTATTGATATTTTCGTAGAGGTTCCGGGCATGTTCCAAAAGCGGGCCCGGTTTACTTTTCGAGGATTTTCCCAGACCGAAAATTTTGGCGATGGTTCGTTTTGCTTCTCCCAAAGAAGCGGCCCGCAGCGCAGGGTCATTCCGGGGGCCGTATTTTAATCGAAGGAGGGCGGAGAGATACAGGGCCCCTTCGTAGGCGTAATTTTTATCCGTGTCGGGGCCAAAAAAGAAAATACCCGAAAGGCTTTCCTGCCCGCTCTGCTCCATTCTAATCGCTTCATTATATAAAAACTCGGCTTTTTTCTTGAATAACTGGGAAAGCCAATCGTAATGCTGACCCGGATTTTTTTTGTCCATTTCTTCAAAGAGCCATCCCGCCCGGAGGGCGGCAAT
>JAITKD010000003.1 GCA_031278575.1 Spirochaetaceae bacterium
TTGAATCTTCGGCGAGTAATTGGAAAACCGCGGATGATATTAATTGGAGTGAGGTGTCTTCGATATTGGCCAATTTTAGGAGCGACGGAAGCCTTACCTTTACGTTCAAAGAACCGATCACCGGGCTTTATACTACCTCCCTGCGGTTTTTTGGTTCCGGTTCATGGCAGGATTATGTATTTTTAAATGAAGACGCCAGTGAGTTTGCCGCGGCCGGCGCGGTGGAGAGCGCCCGATCACGGACCTATAACGCCACCGCCTTTAGTACCTCCTCGGAATTTATTACCACCATAAAACCCCTGTATCAAAATGAAATCTGGGGGAATTCCAATGTGCAATACAATCTGAGGGGGCTCATCGCCAAATCCGCCTTTATTGGGACCGGTACAAACCGGGTCTGGGAGGTGTTATACGGTAAATGGGATAATACCAATATAGAGACCCACCGGCTTTCCGCGAATATGGTCGCGTCGGTGAGGGAAAAGAATCAGACCCTCTCCCTTTCCGCGGACCTGCCCCCAAAGGATTCGGTGATCTCCGAGGATGCTTCCCTGCGGATCTGGTTTACCGAAACCACTATTCGAAGCAAACTAAAGGATCCCTTTGATACGCAAATTTGGGACCCCCTGTATGTTACCGAAACCTTCCGGTTCGCCGCGGACAAATATGTACAGCAAAGCCTCGTGTACAGTCCCGAGTTTGATGATTTTACCAACCTCACCTCCACCTTTGTGTGGCGGGGAATTTCGGCGTCCTTTACCGCCGCCCGTTCTTTGTCTTATGAACTGGATACCACTACCGGCTGGAAGACGATTCCGAACTCGGAAAAACTAAATATGCGGGAATTCAAGCTGGGGGTTGTGGAGGAATTTAAACGGGATTCCCTTTGGCGGAACCGTCTTTCCTTTGGACTAAGGATAAATTCCTCCCTTACCTTTGATTTGCAGCGGTATACCTATTCCAAATTTACCTTTTCATTGGGATTAACCCTGGGGATCGCCAATTTTCTTGATCTGTCTTTGGAAACCACATCGGAAAATACGGTGGTATTCCGGTATTTTAGAAACCTCCCGTTTGTCAATTTTCCGATTTCCTTACCGGGAGAACAAAATGTATTTATCGATCTGTTGAATTCCTTTCGGTTTGACAATGAAGCCCTCAGGCAAAGTTCGGGATTTAAATTAAAATCGATAAAACTCTCCGCCCTTCACCATTTGGGGGATTGGAACGCGAAGTTGGGGATAACCATGACCCCCTATCTGGATCGGACCACCAACCCGGGCCGTCCCGTGTACAAATTAAACCCGGAAATATCCTTCCTGGTCCAGTGGGTACCGGTCAGTGAAATAAAAACCGAAATTTTTCACGACAAGGATAAATTTACCTTTCGGTAGGACCTTCTTGACAAGGGGCTTTCTTTTTTTCATTATCAACAAAATATGGGTGATTTTCGGCTTACACGGTCCTATTTGGAAAGTTTAACTACCGCTGAACTGACAAAACTGGCGGATAGTTATGGGGTGGATATTCCCCCGGGAATAGAACGGTTTTTTATAATAGAAGAGTTATTGGACTTGGAAAGTGATAATGATGATGACCCCGGAAAGGGCGAGGGAATCCCCCTCAGGGAAATGGAGTTGTTGGAACCGGCGCCGATTCCCAAACAATACAATATTACCTATATTGAGGTATTGATCCGGGATCCCCTTTGGGTTTTTGCTTTTTGGGAAATTAAAACCGCGGATAAGGATATTTATGAACGGGCCGATGATTTTGAGGGGTATCATTTAAAAGTAGTCTCCCTGATTGATAAAAAAAAGGCTTCCCCCGGTCAGGAGGAGCCCTTTATTATTCCCGTGGGGATCGATGATTCCGCCTGGTATATCGGTTTCCCTCCGGCGGGGGGCCGGTTTCGGGTGGAAATTGGCGTTACCCGGGGGATGGGGGGAATGGTTTTGGCCGCCTCCCGCCCCTTTAGCCTGCCCCGATTGCTCAATCCTCCGGAATGGGGAGCGGGGGAAAATTCCGGGACGCCGCCGTTGATACGATTATCCGGAACAGATGATCTTCCGGTACTCCGTAACATAGACCGGTCATCCCGTATACGCGGTTATAATTCCTAAAGGTGTGGACTATGAACAAATGCCCGGTTATTGCGGTGGTACTGAATTTGCATTTGCCCTTTGTCCATCACCCCGATCCGCCCTGGTCCCTGGAGGAACGTCCGTTTTTTGAGGCCCTTTCCGAAACCTATCTCCCCCTGCTGGAGGTACTCGACCGCCTGGACGCGGATCATATTCCTTTTCGGATTGCCCTTTCCCTTTCTCCCCCCCTTTGCCACATGTTAAGCGATGAATTGCTGCTCAAAAGGTATGTGGACTTTACGGACCGGCAAATTGAATTCGGCCTTCGGGAAATAAAGCGGACCGCGGGGGAGCCCCGGGTACAAAAACTTTCACGGCTTTTCTACGATAAGCTCGTGGATCGGCGGATCCTGTTTGCCGAGCGGTATGAGGGGAATATTCTCAAAATATTTGACCTTTACCAAAAGAAAGGAAAGGTGGAGCTTTTAACCACCGCCGCTACCTATGGATTCCTTCCTTTTTATACCGCCTATACCGAGGCGGTTCAGGCGCAGCTTGAGGTAGCCGCGGCGTCTCATCGCCGTTTTTTCAGCATCAACCCCCAGGGATTTTGGCTCCCGGAACTGGGCTGGAAGGATGAACTGGATGAACAGCTCCGGTCCTATGGGTTCAGTTATACCATAATTGATACCCACGGCCTCTTGTTGGGGGCCCCGCCGCCGGCCCGGGGGAGTTTCTTCCCGGCGAAGACCCCTTCGGGGGTTCTGTTGTTATCCCGGGACCATTACGCCGCCCGGGATCTGGCTGAACCGGGGGTGGGTTTTCCCTGGGATCCCCGGTACCAGGATTGCCGGGAGGATGTGGGATATGAGCTCCCCGCGGAAGCGCTCAAGCCCTTTTTGGGGCCCGGTGGGGTTCGTACCCGGACGGGGTTTAGGTACCGTATCCAGGGTGATCCCCGGACGCGGGGGGCCGTCCCCAACCCCCCCTACGATCCCGAATCGGCCGCGGCGGCGGCCCGGGAACACGCGCGGATCTTTTTGGAAAACCGGATATCCCGGTTTAAACGGGCCGCGGAATATATGGATGAGCCCCCTATAAGCCTGTGCGCCTATGACGCGGATGCTTTTGGGCGCCGCTGGTATGAGGGGCCCCTGTTTATTGAGGCCCTATTCCGGGAAGGGGTCCGAAAAGGGGGAATTCAATTTATGAATCCCGTGGAATACCTGTATAAACATCCCCCCCATGCGTATACCACGGTGATTCCCGAATTTTCTTCCTGGGGGTTCAGCGGATACGCCGAAATGTGGCTGAATGCCGCTAACGACTGGATCTACCGCCATGTGATCCGTTCCCTGGAACGGATGATCGAACTGGCCGAGCGTTTTGCCGATGATACGGGGCTCAAGGAGCGGGCGCTGAATCAGGCCGCCCGGGAGATCCTCCTGGCCCAGGCATCCGATTGGGCGAAGATGCTGTATAAAGGAGAATCCCCCGAATACGCCCGGAGCCAAATTGAAGGGGCCTTGCGGAATTTTACCACCATCTACGAATCCCTGGGGAGTAACTACATCAGTACCGAATGGCTGACCAATCTTGAACGGCAGCATAATATTTTTCCCCATATTAATTACCGGGTTTTCCGCCGCAAACGGTGAGCCTTTCCCCCAAAGGCCGGTCTCAAAATCAGCCGGTTTTTAAATGCCGGATCAAATCTTAACTACATCCCCGGCTCCATCTTCTTCACCCTATCCGCCACCGCCGCGGCCAGTTTGTAATGTTCCTCCGGGTCAAGGTGGATGCCGTCTGCTTTGCTGCTTTGTATGATTTTACCGGCGTCCAGAAATTCCGCCCCGCATTCTTCCGCAAACCGCCGATAAAAACCGGGAAGTTTCTTTGACAATTCCACGCTGTCCCCAAATATGTTTTTAAAAGCCGGAGCATCCGCCGTTGGGGGGGGGCAGATCATAAGAACCTGGGGGGCGGTATCACCGGGGCCGGTACGGGAATCCTTAACGGCCGTTACCAGCCGGCCCACCCCCCGGGCAATATCATAGGCGCAGGGGCTGTACCGGATTTTGAGATCATTGGTCCCCAACATAACCACCACGATATCCAGGGGACTGTGGCTTTTCAGGATCGGCATCAACTGGCGCAAACCGTTCATATCCCCTTCAACCGGATCTTCCCTGCAGCTGGTCCTGCCGCAGAGCCCTTCCTCATCCACCCAATACCGGGGATCGTCCGGGGACTCATCCCCCGGGGCATTGCGGTTAAGTAAATTTTTTAGCGCCATGGGCCAGCGGGTTTTATGATCGTACCGTTCCCCGGTTTGCGGGTTGTACCCCCAGGTATTAGAATCGCCGTAACACAGTATGGTTTTCATCGAACCTCCTCCTTGTATAAGATAAGGGTAGTATAACCCGGATCCGCAGCCGGATTCAATTTACGACCCCCTTAAGGAGGATGCTTTTCCATTTCCAGGTGAGGGGCCCCTGTTTTATCCGGGCGGAAAGCAGTTCCCGGATAGTTAAAAAGTCCGTATCCCCCAGGGAGCGGGCAATAAAAATCCCCCAGGTTGAACGCTCCCGGTCAAACCAGGCGGCCAAATCCCGTTCGGTAAGGAGCCGTTCCTCTTGTTGGTCCAATACCGTCAAAACAACGCTCAATCCTCCCTGGGTAAAGATTTTTTCCAGGACCGCTCCATCCCAGGTCCAATACCCCCCCTGTTTGGTGAAAAAGTCCTGTTCCGCTTCCTTGAGTTTTTGTACCAAATCTCCCGGTATGGGCCCCAGGACCCGGCATTCATCCTCCAGGATCCGGGAGATCCGTTCCCCCAACCGGGGGAGGGTCTGGAGGAGTACCAGGTCTCCCCCGGGGGCGAGAAGCCTCCGGGCGCCGCCGGTAAAAACCTCCAAGGGGGTGGGAGTGCTGCCGGCCTTTTCCGGCGGCGGGAGCCCCCGCTTCCAGGGCTCCCGGACCAGGATATGGTCAAAAACCGGGGAGGAAAAAAGGGCCTCCGCTTCTTCCGGGGCGGGGAGCTTCCCCGGGGGGAATATCCCGATCCGGGGCTGTTCGCTTTCATCGAGGATTGCGGCGTAACGGAGCAGGGCTTCCCGGGCGGTTTCGGTATCCACCAGAGCCGCGGCCAGACCCTCCGGGACCCGCCGCAGGCTTTCCCAGAGGAGGAGGCCGTCATTGGCCGCGGGGATAAGGATCCGGTCATGCCGGGCCGGGGAACATCGGCCTAAAATGACATCCCGGTCGGATAGGAGCAGGGCGCTTCTCCCCGATTCCAGCCGTTTAAACCAGCCTTCCCTTCCCTTTGACGAAGCGGACCAGGAGAGGTATTCCCCCCCGGCTTCCCCGGGGCTGTCCCCCATAATCACCGCCGCCTGGAGTTCCCGTTTTTTCAGCACTTCCTCCCGGATTTTCCCTTCATACCCCACCCGGGAAGGGAGGTAAAAGGTTTTTCCCCGTAATACCCGGGGAAGGTACTGCTGGGCCGCCCAGTGATCCCGGTATGCGTGGGGATAGATATAACCGTCCCCATGACCGAACCCTTCGGCGTCCCGGCTGGCATCCCGCAGATGGTTGGGGACCTCCGCGTCCTCCTTGTTTACCTCCCCCAGGGCGTCGAAAAAGGCCATGGCGGTATTGGATTTCGGCGCCGTGGCCAGGTAGAGGCATGCCTGGGCCAGGGGGAAATTCCCCTCGGGAAACCCTATCCGCTCAAAGGCTTCGGCACAGGCGATAACCACGGTTATCGCCTGGGGGTCCGCCATCCCCACGTCCTCGCCGGCCAAAATGATCATCCGCCTAAAGATAAAAGCCGGGTCCTCCCCGGCCCGGACCATCTTGGCAAGCCAATACAAGGCCGCGTCGGGGTCGCTTCCCCGGACGCTTTTGATAAAGGCGCTGATGGTATCGAAGTGGTAATCCCCGTCCCGGTCATAGAGAACCGCCCGGCGCTGGATGCTTTCTTCCGCCGCCTGGAGGGAGATACGGATCTCCGTCCCCTCCGGGGGAGGCCAGGATCCGGGACCGGTCTCTACCGCCAGTTCCAGGGCATTGAGGAGGCTTCGGGCGTCCCCCCCGGCAACTTCCACCAGGTGTTCCAAGGCCCCCTCCTCAAAGACCACCCGCCAGTTACCGTATCCCCGTTCCGTATCCGCCGCGGTCCGCAGGGCCGCTTCCCGGAGGTTTTCCGTGGTCAGGGGTTTAAGTTGAAAGATCCGGCTCCGGCTTACCAGGGCCCGGTTGACCTCGAAAAAGGGATTTTCCGTGGTAGCCCCGATAAGGATCACCGTACCGTTTTCCACCCAGGGGAGGAGGGCGTCCTGCTGGGCCTTATTCCACCGGTGTACTTCGTCCACAAAAAGAATGGTCCGTTTGCCGTAAAGCCGCCGCCGTTCGTCTGAACGGTCTATGGTCTCCCGGATATCCTTGATCCCCGTGAGGACCGCGTTGAGGCTTTCAAAGGAACTTCTGGTGGTATTGGCGATAACCCGGGCCAGGCTTGTTTTACCCGTACCGGGAGGGCCGTAAAAGATAACCGACGAGAGCCGATCCGCCTGAATGGCCCGGCGCAAGAGCCTCCCGGGACCGACAATATGGTCCTGGCCGATAATATCATCCAGGGTTTTAGGCCGCATCCGATCCGCCAGGGGGCCTTGGGAGATTCCCCCGGAGGAACTAAACAGATCGTCCATGGGGGGCTGTCAAGAATCGAAACTTAAAAATCA
>JAITKD010000226.1 GCA_031278575.1 Spirochaetaceae bacterium
TATTCCCCCTTCCCCCCGCTCCCGCGCCCGGATAAGCGGCGCTAATCCGCCCGGGGTTCCGTATCAACCTTCTTTTTCACCCCAAGCCGAAAACTCCCCGGGGAAAGGTCTGTCCTAAAACAGGTAAAACTTGAATGGTGGGTCAAGTTTAGTTGCGGGGGGGTGATTTCCCGGACATCGTAAAACCTGAAGATACCGCGAACCCCGCCAACCATCACGAAACTTCATTAAAATTTTTTGGTTTGTTCGTTTTGGCGAAAATCCGGGCGGGATTCTCCTTAAAGAAAGTCCCTATCTGGCTGTCAGAAATACCGCGGCGCCGCAGCAGGGGGATAAAGCTCTCCAGGATATAAGAAAGACCGGGGGTGCCGCCGTAGCTTCGGAGCCGCGCCCGGGTGGTGTCCAGGGAGAGGAGGATCTGTTTTTCATAGCCCGCTTCCAGCATTTCAGTAATAAGTGCCGCTTCCCGGTCATCATCGTGGTATTTGGGGCGGCCTACGGTATCGTACTCCAGGGTTATTCCCCGGGCGCAGAGTTCCCGGTGGACGGCGGTATCCGCCACGGCCCGATCCAGATGACAAAAGATCAGCCGTTCAAGGGCCAGACCCTGTTTGAAAAGGTAATCGGATAAACCCAGGGGATCGGAACCTTTTTCGATATGTACCATGAGGGCGCAGCCGGAGACCTTGGCGGCGGCGGCGGCGGCGGCGAATAATTTTTGATAACGAGGGGTAAGGCCCTCTGAATCCAGGGCGGTTTTGATCTGTCCCGCCCGTCCGATACCCTTTTTTTGGGGATAAGCCCTATCACCATCCAGGTACATTCCCTCCCGCAATTCCTCGATAAAAAGCCGGGCAAGATCGTCCGTCCGGGCGGTATATATCCAGTGCCCTTCGGGATAGTAGATCATTTTATGAAACCCGGTGGACGCGATAATCCGGATTCCGCTTTTTTGCGAAATATCCCGGAGCATAACGGCGCCCCTGCCGCATCCTACGGGCTGGGCGTCAACCAGAGCATCCCCCCCGGCCTTGCGGTACAGCGCTGCCTCCTCCCGGCTTTTCTCCGGATCATCAATCCGCTCCTCCCCTTTTACCGGAAAGTTCCCGGTACCGGCGATACAGAGATGTTCATGGCTTTGACAGAATCCAAGCTCCGAAGGGGCAATATCCCCAAGGATCGTGGTAATGATCTTCATATTACCCGACTATATAGGGACAATCCCTGCCGGAGAGGACGTCGATAAGGTTTTGTACCGATAAAGCGGCCATGGCAGCGGTAGCCTCGACGGTATGGGAGGCCGTATGGGGGGTTAGTACCACATTATCCAGGGTAAAGAGCGGCGACTGGTTTGGCGGCTCCTCCTCATATACATCAATACCCAGCCCGCCCAAATGACCGGATTGCAGGAGTTCATAGGCCGCCTGCTCGTCGATAAGCCCCCCCCGGGCGGTATTGACGATAACCGCCCCCTTTTTCATCGTTTTCATCACCTTCCCGGATATAATATGCCGGGTCTCCGCGGTAAGGGGCAGGTGCAGGCAGAGAAAGTCCGCCGCCGTTACCACGGCGTCAAAATCAGCGGCGATAATACCTTGGGCGTTCGCATAGGTTTTATCCAGATAAGGATCGTAGGCCATAATATTCATAGAAAAACCGGCGGCCCGTTTTGCCACCGCCTTGCCGATGGCGCCAAGGCCCAGGATGCCGATGGTTTTACCGTACAATTCAAGGCCGGTGGAACGGGTCCAGCGGCCTTCCCGGGTGTTTCGGTCCAGGAAGGGTACTTTACGGGCGACCGAGAGGAGCAGGGCCAGGGTCAGATCGGCCACCGCCTGGGCATTAACTCCGGGAGTATTACAGACCCGGATGCCCTTTTCCCGGGCCGCTTCCAAATCCAGGCGGTCAACACCGGCTCCGTAACGGGAAATTACCCGCAGAGCGGCGCTTTGTTCGATCACCTTTTTGGTGATAAAGTCAAGACCCGCAATATAACCTTCGCAGCCCTCCAACAGGGGGATAAGCTCATCTTCCGCAAGGGGTCTTCCGTGGGGGTTAAAAATCACCCGGTCGGCAAACCGGTTTAATTGTTCCAAAGCCGGATTGGGAAGATCCGGGTTTAAAGAGGTGGCGGTAACTAATATTTTCATAAAAACTCCCTAATTATTATGTAATTACATAATATCATTATTACTTATTATGTCAATTCTCTTTACATTTTATTATTTATAGGATATTATTCAAGTGAGCAGTTTAAAAATGTCAAATTTTGAAACCGACTCATGTAATAAAGATGTTTTATAAGGAGAATAGGAATATGCCTGCTTTAAAAGCCGCGGAATTTCCGACTTTTTATTTTTTTGGAGTAACCACCGGACAATCGTCCATAATGCGGGTGTTCCCCAAATGGGCGGAAGCCCTGGGACTTGATGCTATTATCCGGGGGATAGATCTGCCGCTTCATGCTCCCGCGGAGGATTATCGAAGGGCTACCGGATTTTTGAAGGAGGATCCCCTTTCGCTGGGGGCTTTGGTGACCACCCACAAATTGGATCTATACCAGGCCTGCCGGGATATGTTTGACCATATTGACCCCTATGCGGAAAAACTGAAGGAAGTTTCTTCCCTCTCAAAAAACGATGGAGCCTTTTGCGCCCATGCCAAGGATCCTATCTCAAGCGGATTGGCCCTGGAATCCTTTGTGCCCCCCGATTTTTGGGTCAACCATGGAGGTGAGGTCCTGCTTCTGGGAGCGGGGGGCAGTTCTCTGGCCATGTCCCTGTATTTTTCCCAGGAACGGTTTGGAGATAACGTTCCCCGGCGTATTACCATTGCAAACCGCAGTGAACCGCGGCTTAAATCCGCCGCGGCGGCGTTACAGGGGCTTAACAAAAAAATTAATTTTCGGTTTTTGCATTGTCCCGCCCCGGCGGATAACGATAAGCTTATCGCCGCGCTGCCCCCCTATTCCCTAGTGGTCAACGCCACCGGACTCGGTAAGGATGCCCCCGGCTCTCCCACCACAGACGCCGTATCATATCCTGAAAACAGCCTGGTGTGGGAAATCAATTACCGGGGGGATCTAATCTTTAAATATCAGGCGGAGGCCCAGAAAAAAGTGAAAAACCTCCATATAGAAGACGGGTGGGATTATTTTATCTATGGTTGGACCCAGGTAATCGCCGAAGTTTTTCATATAACCATCGACCAGCCGATGTTGGTACGATTAAGCGCTATCGCAAAAGAATAAAGGGAGGTAATTACTATGACGGAAAAAATAAATTATGATTGGGCTCGGGGATTTTTACTGGATTTTTCCCTGAAAGACGGATTTTCTCAGACCGCGGTATCCACTAAACGGTACCTTTCCCAGATGAAGGGTATATATAACGA
>JAITKD010000124.1 GCA_031278575.1 Spirochaetaceae bacterium
GGTACGAAACGCGCAAGGGATTGGAGGGGTGCGAAGCAGTCCCGGCGCTTGCGCCGGGACCGGAGCGGAGCGGAGCCCCGGAAAGCCCGGTTTCCGGCGCTTGCGCCGGAAATGCGCCCCTATTACCGGGAAAATCCTTTGTAAAGGTAAAATTGCTGTCGGGCGTCCACCGTTTTGGTTAATCCAAAAGACGGATAATACCGATGGGACGGCCCGCGTCCCGGGCAATTTGCAGCGGGCTTTTACCGTTTTGGTTCCGGATGTTTTTATTGGCCCCCAATTCAAGCAGCAAACGGATGGTTTCTTCACCGGCGCCATTATACCGGGCCGCATAGTGCAATATGGTATCGCCATTGTGGTTCCGGGCGTTAACAACCATCCCGCTGAAAAGGGCCCGGATCGCAGCCGGCCCCTTATCAAGGACCAGATAAGCGGGGCTTTTCCCGTCCCTGGCAGGGGCAAAGATATCCGAACCACGGTGAACCAAAAAACGTACCGTATCCCAGGCCTCCAGATCCACGGCCAACCGCAGGGGGGTACGCCCCTCGGGGTCAAGGGCGGTGGTTTTTCCGCCCCGTTCAAAAATAAGCCCCAACAGGGAAAGGGGCGCGCCCTGCTGAATGGCGATATGCAGGGGGGAACGTCCGTTTTCATCGACCATTTGAATCCGGTCCTTGACGAGTAAGTTCCAGAGGATATGGGGGGAATCGGGATTTTCCAGGGCGATCCGGAAGGGACTTTCCCCCCGGATGTTTTTCGCGTGAATGTCGGCGCCCAAGCCTAACAACAGGACGACGAGGTCAAACCGGTCCATGGCTATGGCGATATGCAGGGGCGTATCTCCCCGGACATCCCGGCTGCGGGGATCCGCCCCGGCGGCTATGAGGAGTTCCACGATTCCGGTCGACCCTGACCGGATGGCTTCGATAAAGGGGGTGGCGCCCTCATTATCCCGGGCCTCCACATTGGCGCCGTTTTCGATCAACAGCCTTACAAAACCGGACATTCCAAACCGTATCGCATCGTGGAGGGGCGTTTTTTGATTGAGGCCGTTGGGGGCGCTTATATCCGCCCCGGCCTTGATAAGGGCATCCGCCCCGGTCAGGGTATTCCAGCGGATCGCCGTGTGGAGGGGGGTATTCCCCAGGTTGTTCTGGGCGGAAAAATCCGCTCCCTGCGCGATCAAGGTCCGGATCGTGGCGGGGGAATTCACCTTAACCGCCTCAAAAACGGGGGTTTCCCCGGCATAGTTTTTCGCCTCAAGGGCCGCTCCCTTTTTAACGATGACCGGAATATAGGTATTCAGCCTCCACTGGGCCGCATAATGGAGCAGGGTATTGCCCAATCCGTCCCGGACCGATATGGCCGCAGGGGTCAATGCCCATTCCCGTAACCCTCCGGGGGCGTTGAATATCAGGGAGACGGGAGTTTCCCCCACCACATTGAGGTTAAAGAGATCCAGCGCATAGGGGGAAGATAAAAGGAATTTTCCGCTTTCCTCTTCGTTCTGCCGTATCGCCACATGGAGGCTGGTGTCCCCCGATTCGTTACGGGCGTTAATCCAGGCCCCTTTTTCTATAATAAAACCTATCAATTCGGCGGACCCGTGATTCTTGACGGCTTTATGCAGGATGGTATTACCCTCCTCGTCCCGGGAGGAAACGGTTTCCGGGGTAATCAAGGCCGGCAAGGTTGGGCTGCGATGCCACATCGCCCGGTCAAAGGGGGTCATCCCCTGATTATCCGCCGCAAAAACATCCGAATTATAGGACAAAAGCGGGGCAATATGCGAAACCATATTTTCCTGAACCGCAAAGTACAGGGGGGTCTTACCGTCATTATTACGGACCGATACATCCGCGCCCCCGGCAAGCAGCCGCTGAATAAACTCAACATCCTGGTGGAGGGCAATCATGCGGTGGAGGGGGGTATCACCGTATTCATTGCGGAGGTTTGGATTGCCCCCCCTGGTGAGGAGGATATCCAATACTTCCCGGTGCCAATCCAGGGGAGCGGACAGGTGCATGGCGGTATTACCCAGGTTGTCCCGGGCATTTATATCCGCCCCTCCGGCAAGGAGCAGTTTCATGATATCAATATGACCCATCCTGACCGCTTCATGAAAGGGAGTGGCGCCGAGGGCATTCCGGATATTGACATCCGCCTTTTTTTCGATTAAATATTCAACAAACCCGCGGTAATTACCCGCCGCGGCATAATGCAGGGGCGCGTCTCCGTTGGGGCTGATTATATTGTAATCGGAACTGTTAAGCGCCAGGGCCAAATAACTAAACAAGGGGGTTTCCGAAGATGCTCCGGCAAAGAAAAGCTGCTCCGCGGTTTTGATGGCCCTGCTGCTTTCGAGCCGGCTGAGGGCAAGATCCAGGGCGGTTTTCCCCGTATTATCCGGTCTGCTGATGGACTGGCCGTTGTCCACCGCC
Source organism: Spirochaetaceae bacterium (assembly GCA_031278575.1). Lineage (GTDB taxonomy): Bacteria > Spirochaetota > Spirochaetia > Treponematales > Breznakiellaceae > JAIRMO01. The sequence goes on from JAITKD010000124.1 coordinate 2,442, forward strand.
GTTATATAGGGGATCACCGGGTAATTTTCCGTCTCGGCGGCGAGATGCAGGAGGGTCTTTCCCTGGAAGTTGGTGCTTTTTACGGATTCGGGGGTAAGGATGGCAAGAAAATAATCTCCTCCCCTGGCCAAGGCATTACGGGCCAGGATTGAATTATCTTCATGGATATCCGCACCGGCTTCAACCAGAAGGCGGACAATTTTGTTATTGACTTCCCGGTCCTGCCGGATCCGTTCTAATCTTTCGGCGGCTTTTCTCCGGAAAATTTTCCAGTTTAACTTGTTTTCCGCGATATCCCGCTGTTCGGCTTCCAATTTATTGAATTTTTCAAAATTTTCCCAGGTGATCCTGAGGGGGGTCCGGCCTTCCCGGTCCTGACGGTGTACATCCGCTCCCAGGTCGATAATAAACGCGACCAAGGCATCGTCTACTAAATCAACCGCCATATGTATCGGCGCCCTACCCTGACTCTGAAAATCCGCATCGAGAGAATTAATATCCATCTTGCTCTGGAGAAATTCCCGGGCTTTTCGTCGGTCATCCAAAGAAAGCTGGGTCCATACGGGCTGGCTTTGACATCCCAAAAAAATCTGCCAAGAAATAATCATAAGAAAAAAAATGGATCCAAAACGCATGGCACTTCCCTTTATAAATGTATTATACACGAAAAATAAAAATTTTGTTAGGGGGGATCTCCGATATCTGATACCGGAGCCCTTAAAAATGAAGAATCCCGGAGCAAGCGGCTAAACGCGGTCTATAAAAATTTTAGGGGATATTTTTAGGGCAACGATGATTAACTTGACGCTAATCATCGTTGCCCTATGTATTTGCTCATTTCATTGCGCAAATACAACGTTAAAGTAGCGCCGATTTATTCTCGATTGAATAAATCAGTGCTTCCTTAGATCTAGCGGAAAAGCGGAGCGGCTTAATTTTGAGCGCCCCCGCCTTCCCCGCGCCCTTTTTATCGCGAAAACGAAGTTTCCGCCCGCGCCGGGCCTTGCATTTATTCACTATCCCGGAATAAAAAATTATTGTACAAATTTGCCGAAGCAGGGGAATCATAGATGAACCGCTGTTCCGGTATACCCTGGTTGATTTTTGTTTCTGAAAAATCAAACCGGACCGTACTATCGGTAATGGTCGTCCCCTCTATGCGCCGGATCAGCTTGGTATCGGAGGCTATATCCAAAAATATCTCCCTGAAATTTTCACTTCCCACCCTCCGGGTAAGACGCAGTTTGATAACCATCTCATTTGAACCCGATTCCAGCGGTACCGGCGATGGATCGGTCACAAAAGCGGGAACATAGTTGCGCCGGAGAAGCAAAATCCCCTGAGCGGTAGCCATAGACGCCCCCGAAGGCCGCCGGGATGCGGAAATAACCTGGTTCAAAACCGCCTGATATTCGGG
>JAITKD010000212.1 GCA_031278575.1 Spirochaetaceae bacterium
CTGGTTTTTCTAAACTGAAAACCATACTGTTTGAATTTTTCCAGAAGATTAGGCGCCACAAGATGTTCGACCAATTCCCCCACCCGGCTGCCCAATTTGCTGATTTTACGGTCCGTCTCCCGGGACATCTCCCGGATTTGGCGGTCCGTTTCCCGGGACATCTCCTGGATTTGGCGGTCCGTTTCCTGAAACATGGCCCATACTTTTTCAAAGGTCAGGCCCATTTGCGGTTCACGGCTGGTTTCCATACTCATAGATAAAAAATATATATCCCCTTGATATACTTGTCAACTGAAATTTTCCGCCCTAGGGGGCGGAGGAAACCCGTTTTGGTTCCCTAACCCTTTCCCAGGATATACCGTTCAATGATTTCGGCTACTCCGTCGTTGTCGTTGGTTTTTTCGGTGATAAATTCAGCGATATCCTTGATTCTATCGTCTCCGTTTACCATGGCAACCCCCACACCGGCCCAGCGTATCATGGCCTCGTCGTTCATGGAATCCCCAATGGCAAGTACCGCTTCCCGGGGCACTTTGAGTTTTTCCGCCACCATTGCCAGGGCTGTTCCTTTGTCGGTATGGACGGGAAGGATCTCCAAAAAATAGGGCTTACTGGTAAAAATAGTAACTTCCTGACCGATATAGGTCCGCATCAGGCTCTCCAGGGGGCGGAGTATCATGGGATCCCCCGGTATCAGGAGCTTATGGCAGCCCGCTTCCACCATACCCCGGAAATTTTCCACCACCACCTGCCGCAGCCCGGTCATTTTTTGATCATAATCGGCAAATTCATTTGACCGGGAGACATACATGACATCATTCTCATAAATTTGAACGGAAAAACCCTCCGCCGCGGCCAAATCGTAAACCGCCAGGGCCGTCGAAGCGGGAAGTTGTATGTCGGCGATGATAGCTCCCGTATCGCTTTCCTGAATCATGGTCCCGTTATTGCAGATCAAATATCCGGGCCGTTTGTGGAGTCCCAGCAGCCGGGCAAACCGTTCCATGGCCGCGGGGATCCTGCCGGAGGCCAGAACCACCACCACGCCGGCCGCCTCAGCCCGTTTAATCGTATTCCTGGTCCTAAAGGAGATGCTGAGGTCGGACCGTAGAAGGGTGTCATCCAGATCAATGGCAAGCATACGAATCGCTGTCATGGTATAAGAATAACCCCTTAGGCGCTACTATTCAATAGCAATAAAAAGTAATATTATGTTATAATATGGGTAAAGTATACGTTTTTGTTAATCAAAAGGGAGGGGTGGGTAAAACAACTTCAGCCATCAATATAGGCGCCTACCTGGCCGTTGCGGGAAAATCGGTTCTCCTCGTGGATTTTGATTCTCAGGCGAACCTTTCCAGCGGTATCGGGGTCAGTTCGGCCAAACCCGGCAGTTATGAGCTTATTTCCGGTTCCGTCCCCATCAACCAGGCCATCCGAAGCACCGCCGTCCCCGAACTTTCGGTGATCCCCGCGGGCATTGATCTGTCCGGGGCGGCGGTGGAACTCATTGAACAGAAAGACCGGGAATTTTATCTCCGAAATTCCCTGGAACCGGTGAGGAACCACTACGATTTTATCCTGATCGACTGCCCCCCCTCTCTTGGGGTGCTTACCCTGAACGGTCTGGCGGCCGCCGATGGGGTACTTATCCCCATGCAATGTGAATATTTTGCCATGGAGGGGCTTTCCCTCCTCCTAAATACCATTAAACGGATTCAAAAAAGCTTTAATCCCGGCCTGAGTATCGGGGGGATCTTTTTCACCATGTACGATTCCCGGACCAGGCTTGCCCAGGAGGTGATAAAACAGGTGAGCGGTTATTTTAAAAACCTGGTTTTTTCCACGGTGATACCCCGGAACGTCCGGCTTTCGGAAGCCCCTTCCCATGGATTATCCATTTTCCAGTACGACCCCCAGTGTTCCGGCGCCCGGGCTTACAAAAGCCTGGCCGATGAGGTGATGAGCCGTGCCTCCTAAATACGGTCTGGGAAAGGGGCTGGACGCTCTGCTTCCCCTGGAGGAGGAGTCCCGAAGGGCTTCAGGGAACGGGGAAATCCTCCTGCCCCTGGACAAGCTCAAGGCCAACCCGAACCAGCCCCGGAAGACCTTTGAGGAGGAATCCCTTAAGGAATTGGCGGATTCCATCCGGGAACAGGGGATCATTCAGCCCATCATCGCCGAGGACGCCGGGGACGGCTCCTATACCATTGTCGCCGGGGAACGCCGCAGCCGCGCCGCCCATTTGGCGGGCCTCCGGGAGGTGCCGGTCCTTATCCGGAATTATTCCGATGAAAAACGGCTGGAGGTCTCTCTCATCGAAAACGTCCAGCGGGCGGATCTGAACCCCATTGAGGAGGCGGCGGCCTATAAAAACCTCATGAAAATCACCGGCCTGTCCCAGGACGAGGTGGCCGCCAAGGTTGGGAAAAACCGTTCCACCGTGGCCAATGCCCTCAGGCTCCTCAAACTCCCCGGGCCCGTACAAAAAAGCCTTGAAACCGGGAAAATTTCCCCGGGTCATGCCCGGGCCATCCTTTCGGTGTTGACTCCGGAAGGCCAGGCCCTGCTTTTTGAGGAGATCCTCTCCCGAAACTACTCGGTTCGGGAGGCGGAAAACCGTTCGGCCTCCCTCAACGAGGGCGCCCCCAAAAGCGGAACCAAGGCCAAGCCGGCCCCAAAACGGGACCCCCAGTTACAGGCCATGGAACAACGGTTTATCGACGCCCTGGGAACCAAGGTCTCCATAAACGGGGACCTTAAACGGGGGTGTATTCAGATTGATTATTATTCCATGGAAGACCTGGATCGGCTGTATGAAATTTTGGCCCCCTAATCCCCGCTAAACGTGCCCCACAAAAATTATAAGGGGTGTTTATAGCGGAATTTATTCGGAAATGAAGTTTTTGAAGGCTTTACTAAAGCAAACGGCAGGTCAAGCGCATATAGTATCCATGAGATCGTTACGCGTATTACAAAAAGGGGTATGGTACGAAATCCGTACCCGTATCAACAATCGGGAACCCCTGTTCCGCCAGGGGACCGGCGCCGCGGCGCCGGTCCCCAATAAGGCCCTGGCGATTTTTGCCCAGGTGTTCCGGGAGACGAAACTCCGGTTTGTCTTCGAGATTCGCGGGCTGTGTCTTGCGGACGACTGGCTCACGTTTTACATTAAGCCGGCGGACGGGCTGGAGCTTCCGGCTATCATGCAGTGGCTGAAACAGGTGTTTGCGCAACGGTACAACCGTGCGGACGGCCGGATCGGGCATATCTGGGGAGATCGGTACGGGTCGTGGATACTGGAAGGGGAGGCGCCGCTGGACGAGGAGGCTGGGGCGGGGCGGGGGGATTCGGACAATGGGGTCAGACCCTGTTGTACGGACACCGGGGTCAGACCCCGGTATGGGGAAACGGCGATCCAAACCGCTTTTCACCTCATATTCCCGCTTCTCCCCGCTCCCGCGCCCGGATAAGCGGCGTTAATCCGCCTGGGGTTCCGTATCAACCTTCTTTTCCGCCGTAAACCGAAGATGCTTAGGGAAAAGGTCTGTGTTAAGCCCAGAGTTTTTCCGGGTATACCCCCCGGGCGGTAAGGTCCGCGATCCGGCCGACCGCCGCTTCCCGATCCTCCTTATAGGTTACCCCAAACCAGTCGGAATCCGCCTTGAGAACCCGGATTTTGATGATGTTGTTTTTGATAAACCAGTCCGCCGCCTTGGGCAGGTAACATTCGCTTTTGGGCTGGGCGCCGGAGGTTTTAAGAAAATCCTCAAAATAGGTTCTAAAGTGGGGGATTATCCCCGGAGGATACCCCCAAAAGTTCATGGACACCGGAGTGTCCGGGGCCAGGGGCTCGATGCCGCCGTCCGGGGCGGTATTAAAGATCCTGCCGTCCTTTTTTTCTATGGATAAAAGTTCGTTCACCGAAGCCAGGCAGCCGTCTTTTACTTCGCAGACCCCCCGGGTAACCGTCCCCTGGGGGCTTAGGGTTTTTTCCAGGGCATAGGGGACAATGGCCGCATCCTCCGGCGCCGGCCCGGAGAGGTATTTCCCCATTACGGTAAAGGCTTCCCGGCCGTAAAAATCATCGGCGTTTATCACCGTAAAGGGGGCGTCTAGCTTCTCCTCGGCGCAAAGCAGGGCGTGGGCGGTTCCCCAGGGTTTGGTCCGGTTAATACGGCGGCTTTCCGCGAGGACGGAAGGGGGGATAAGGCTGTCCAGCTCTTGAAAAGCCAGCTCCCCCTTCACCCCGGCCCCCATCCGGCTTAAAACAAGGTCCCTAAAGTCCTTTTCCATATCACGCCGGATCACAAAGACAATTTTCTCAAACCCCGAACGGAGGGCATCGTAAACCGAATAATCCAGCAGCACTTCCCCGTTTTTTCCCAGCCTATCCATTTGTTTAAGGCCCCCGTAACGGCTTCCCATTCCCGCGGCCAGAACAACCAAAATCGGTCCCTTCATATATTTCTCCTTAATTGGGAGCCATTCCCAAAACTCGGTTGGTTTTGGGAATGCCTCTTGGACTAGGGAGAGCCCCCTGGTTCTCTCCCTCGCCGGTTTTTATCGGAATTTGTCCAAAAACCGGAATTTTTGAACAACCCTATTATAGCCGATATTACTTGAGTTGTATACAAACAAGGCCCGGTCCTAATTTTGGGGGACCAGATTGAGGAGGTTCCAGACGGCGGGGGTCTCCTGCCCCAGGCGCCAAAAGCCGATGGCTTTTACCCCCATGTCCCGGTACATCTCGATCCGGCGGGAAAGGGAATATTCATCGTCGTAGTAAACCGTAACGGTAAGGGGGATTTCGTAGGTAAAGGTGGGGATGTCCGACTCCCGGCGGACCTCGGTAACCTGATTTTCCCTTTTTATCCGCTCTATCCCCGAATGAAAAAAGGCCCGAAAGGTATCTTCGCTCCCCCAGGTGCGGCCGTAAAAGGGCATCCCCATGATGAGTTTTTCCGGCGGTATGGTTAAGAGGCCGTAGGCGGCCACGGCCCGGCACCAAGCCATGGACGCAACCGGGCCGGGGGGGCTGGTAGACCAATGTTCGTCATAGGCCATAATCAAAATCCGGTCCACCAGGGGGGCGATAAGGCGGTAATCGTACACGTCGTTGGACAGGGACCTGGTCCGGGCCCTGAGGGCAACGGTAAACATCTTGGAATCGTCCAGGCCCGCTCTGAGCTCGGCGAGGAAGGAACGAAAGGAGTCGCCGTCCCGGGCCGGAACATTTTCAAAATCGATTTGCAGCCCGTCAAAGGGTTTTACCGCCTTCAATAAATCGGCGATGAGCTGCTTCCTGACGGCGCTTCCCGGTTCAAGGACAAAATGGGTTAAGGAGGTGCTGTTGCAGCAAACCACCAGGTGTACCCGCCCGGAAAAACCGGGGATCCGCCGGTTGGGAACCCCAACGAACTCGCCGTAGACGTTCACCTCGGCCCCAAAATAGCCGATGTCCGAGAGGGGATAACCGGGCTTAAACGTCTGTTCCTCGCCGCTTATAAGGTATGCCCAGATTTCGTCGAAGGAGGATACGGGTAATTCCGCCGGATAGGCCGGGATCTCCGGGAAAAATTCCTCATCCCCTATGGATTTTTCCGTCGGCCCCGCTTCCTCCTCCGGTTCTCCCCGGTATTCCTGAACAGGGAGGTCCGCCGGTTTGGATAAACAAGCGGTAAAAACAAAAAAAATACCGGTCAGGAACAAAAAGTTATACGGGCGGTACATTACCGGGCGCGCTCCATTTTGCTGCTTTTCCCGCAGCAGTGTTTGTATTTTTTTCCGCTGCCGCAGGGACAGGGTTCGTTTCGTCCCACCTTGGGGGCGGAACGGATCGCCGTGTGGGGGATAATGGTCCCGTCTTCGTAGAACCATACCCCGTCCCGCTTCTTAAACCTGCCCCGTTCGTGGTGGATTTCTTTAAGGCCTTCCTGTTCGTACCGGGCCTCGAATTCCACGGAACCTTCGGTATCCTCCGGCTGTCCTTTGGCAACCGACAGGATATTGAGGCCCAGCCAGGTGGATTTTTCGCTCCAGGCCCGGGTCTGTTTTTCATCAATGTCCCGTTCTCCCCCCCGGATACAGGTGTTAAGGATATAATCCACCGCGTGTTCCACATAGGCGGAATAGCGGCTGCGCATGAGGGCCTCCGCGGTGGGGGGCTTTGCCGCTCCGGTGATATAGGGCCCGCAACATTCGGCATAGACACGGCCGGAACCGCAGGGACAAGGTTTCATCAGCTTCCTCCTTACTCGAGGACCCATGAAATAACATGGTCCTCGGTGGTGTTGTTACCTCAGGCGGCGTCCCCGGGGCCTAAAGGGCTTCAATCAGGGCGGCAATATCCGCGGGGATAGTCCGGGCTTGGGGGACTCGCTCCAGGGCCGTAACCAGGGACGGGGGCGCCGGAATTTTCCCGGCCAGGGGCTCCACCACTTCCCCGAATTTTGCCGGATGGGCGGTACCCAATACCGCCAGGGGGCCGTCTTCCAGCAGGTCCTGATCCCAGAGCTTGTTCACCCCTTCCCAGCCCACCGCCCCGTGGGGGTCAAGGAAATACCCCAAGGTCTCGTGGACCGCGGCGATTGCCCGGCGGGTCTCGTCATCGGTAACCGACACCCCCCGGATCAAAGTCCGCAGCTCCTCCAGGGACCAATGGGCGGCCATCCGTTCAAAGTTACTGGGGGTTCCCACGTCCATGGCATTGGAAATAGTCGCCTGGGAGGGACGGGCCTCGTAACGGCCGCTCTCAAGGTAATCGGGGACGGTTTTGTTGATATTGGTGGCGGCGATAAAAAGCTTGATGGGAGCCCCCATTTTTTTTGCGTAGAGCCCCGCGGTAAGGTTGCCGAAATTCCCCGAGGGCACGCAAAAGACGATGGGCTCTCCCGGGACGGTCCGAAAGTTTCTTTTCCGGACGGCGGCGGGCCGGGGGCCGGCATGTTCCCCGGCCCGGTCCCGGGGGGTGGCCTCCCCGTCCTCATTGACGCCGCCCTCAAGGGCCCTTCCCGCGGCGGCGGCGTAATAAACCCCCTGGGGAATAAGCCGGGCCACGTTGATGGAATTCGCCGAGGAGAGGGCCAGCCGCTTTTTAAGGGATTCGTCCCCCAGGGCGGCCTTTACCAGGCGCTGACAGTCGTCAAAAGTCCCCTCCACCGCCAGGGCGTCGATATTCCCCCCCAGACCCGCGATCTGCCGTTCCTGGAGGGGAGAAACCCGGCCCTTGGGGTAGAGGACCGTTACCGAGATCCCCGGTATGCCGTAGAAGCCGTCCGCCACCGCCCCCCCGGTATCCCCCGAGGTGGCTACCAGGATCCGCAGGGGCTTTTCCTCCCCCCGCCGCAGATAGGAGAAGGCCCGGGCCATAAACCGGGCGCCGAAGTCCTTAAAGGCCGCGGTGGGGCCGTGGAACAGTTCCAGCACCTGCCGGTCCCCGGCTTCCACCAGGGGGGCGGCAAACGGGTAGGCCGAATGAACGATATCCGTCAATACCGGATCGGGTATTTCAGAATGTACAAAGGGTTTTATCGTTTCAAAGGCGATATCGCGAAAATCCATGGTTCCCAGGGAGGATCTGACCGCATCCCGGTATTGGGGAATTTCTTCGGGGATAAAAAGTCCTCCGTCGGGGGCAAGGCCGGTCAGAACCGCCCGGGCAAAACTCGCCGGTTCGCCCCGGCTTCGGGTGCTATAATAACGCATGGCTCATCATAGCATATCCCGGCCTTACCCGCCAAGGGAGCCTTCGACAGGGCGGGATTTCTTCGAGGTTAATTTTTCATTTCCCCGCGTTTATCCGGTCAACGGGGCGGCGGGTTAACCGTGTATATTACGGGCTGCGGTTAGCCCGCGCGCCCCAATCGCCCCCCGTCGAATCTTTTTATTATTATCCTCTATAAATCACTTGAAGAAAATACCATTCGATAGTACATTTATCTATAGTTTCAAATAAGTTTAAATTCTGGGGTTAAAATTCAATGGT
>JAITKD010000225.1 GCA_031278575.1 Spirochaetaceae bacterium
TCCTCCGGGACGTATTTGACCTTGCCCGCGGGGATGCTTAAATCGACGGAGGCGACCTCATTGCCCACAAGGGCGGCCATCCTGCCGTATTTCCCCTGGGCCAGAAGCTCCGCGGCGGCGGTCCCCAGGCTCGTGGCCAGGACCCGGTCCGAGGCGCTGGGGATGCCCCCCCGTTGTACATACCCCAGTACCGTAGCCCTGGTTTCCATCCCCGTCTCCGCCTCAATTTCCCGGGCGATCTTATACCCCAGGGAAGGGGTTTGTTCCCGGTGTTTCTTCCGGTCCTTTTTATCCATCTTTGCCTCATCCACCGAGAGGGCCCCTTCGGCGGCTACCACAATGGAAAACCCCCGGCCGCTTTGGAAGCGTTTCTCCAGGTGCCGGCCTATGGCCTTGATATCGTAGGGTTTTTCCGGGATGAGGATCACATCCCCCCCCCCGGCCACCCCGGCGTAGAGGGAAAGCCAGCCGGTTTTATGGCCCATAAGCTCAATCACCATAACCCGGTTATGGCTTTGGGCCGTGGAATGAAGCCGGTCGATGGCTTCGGTGGCGATGGAAAGGGCGGAATGGAAACCGAAGGTGCGATCCGTACCGATAATATCGTTGTCTATGGTTTTGGGGAGCCCGATGATATTAAGCCCTTCCTTGGCCAGGAGGTACCCCGTGGTATTGGTCCCGTTTCCCCCCAGGACCACGAGGCAGTCCAGGTTGAACTTGCGGTAATTTTCCTTGATGGCCGCCACCTTATCCGCCCCCAAATCACTGTCGTACTCCCCAGGTTTGGATTTAAAGGGTTTTTCCCGGCTTGTCCCCAGGATGGTCCCCCCCCGGGTCAGGATCCCGGAAAAATCCCGGGGGAGGAGGAGCCGGGCGTCCCCCTCAATAAGTCCCCGGTACCCGTTGGCAATCCCCAGGACGCTCATGTTATACCGGTCATAAGCCGCCCGGCATACCCCCCGGATAGCGGCATTCAACCCCGGACAATCCCCGCCGCTGGTTAAAATGCCGAATGTTTTTGTCAAACTGTTTCCCATATTTAGAGTATAATCACACCGGCGGCACTGTACTAGTCTTGATATGTGGAGTAAAGTTCTTATATGCAGAGGTTTTTCCGCGGTATAACGCTTCTTTTTATCCTTTTTTGGGGTTATGGTCCCCCGCCGGCGCTTGCCCGGACCTTCCCGGTGGGCGCTTCCATGCTTGTCGGCACCGACCGGGGTTTGTACAGCCTAAGCGGCAATGGAACCGTCATCCCCCTCAGGACCGGAGAGGGGGAGGGGGTACGGAAAATTATCCGGATCGGAACTTTGTGGACTATCCTGGGGGATCAGGGGATCCTGGTTTCCCCGGACCTGCGGAACTGGGAAAGCCGGAACGAGGGCCTTCCGGTAAAAACCGTCAAGGTATACGAGGGGGGGCAAAAATCTTTTGTACCCCTGATCCAGGAGATAAAGGATCTGGAATATAACCCGGAAAACCCCGATATTATGGTCTGCGCCACCAAGGATATGGTTTTCCTCACCCGGAACGGGGGGTTCCGCTGGGAAAGTTTGGGGGCTCCCCCCTATCGATCCAACGGCATTAAGGCGGTGGCCGTGGCGGAACTCCCGGAGCTTACGGTGTTTCTTTCCCATAGTATTTACGGTATTCATTATATTACCCCCGGCAAAACCGGGTCCCGGTGGATTGAATTGAACGACGGGCTTGAAAAAATGGAAACCACCGATAATCCCGATGAAGTTTCGGATATCGCCGTGGGTTTTCCCGAAGGGGGAACATCCCCATGGCCGGTTTATGTTTCCCAGACCTTCCGCGGCCGGGTGTACCGCCTCGACTGGGCGGAGAAACGCTTCGACCTTTTCTGGTCTGACCCCGCGGAAACAGGCGCCGTGGATTCCCTTTCCGTGGAGGAAAAGACCCTCCGGTTTGTCCGGGACGGGGCCGTCATGGAAATTCCCCGGCAGGAACCGATCCGGGAGGGGCGGCAGCGGCAGGACCTTAAGCGGATTATCCTGGACCTTCCCCGGAGCGCCGGTATTAACCCCAATTGCCTTTATATGGATAATCCCGGTGATGAGGGGCCCGTTAAGCTCTCGGAGCTTTGGCTTTTGGAAGATACCGTGAGGAACGGCCGGTCCGCCGCCTATTATACCGCATTGGGCAAGGAGGGGATCTACCTTCCGGTAAATCATGCCCTGGACGAAAAAAGCCTTAACCCCTACCTGGAACTGCTGGAAAGCCGGGGGCTTAACATGGTGGTGGTGGATATGAAAGATGATTGGGGGCGACTCCGGTTTACCCCCGGCAATCCGGCGATTACCGAAAAAGGCCGGGTTTTCAGGCCCGTGGATATCGACCGTTTCCTCAAAACCATGAAGGACCGGGGGATATATACGGTTGCCCGGATCGTGGTTTTTAAGGACCCGGAACTCGCCGGAAAAGGGGGGGGGAAATACGCGGTCTGGGACGCCCAAACCGGCCGGGCCTGGATCGGCTATTATGACCGGCGGCAGCGGAAACCCCCTCCCGGCCAGGCCCCGGCGGCAAACCAGGACCCCCTGGTACAGATGCTCCCCGCGGATGATCCCGAATATGAGATTGTCCGGACCTTCTACGATGAACGCTGGGTGGACCCCTATTCCGAAGAAGTCTGGGAATACATCGCCGCCGTCTCCCGGGAGCTTTATGAACGGGGGTTTGATGAAATTCAGTTTGATTATATCCGGTTCCCCACCGACGGGATTAACCTCGGCAACGCCCGGTACCGTTGGCGGGAACAGGGGATGGACATGGAAAGCGCGATCCTGTCCTTTCTCCGCCACGTCCGGTCCCGGCTCAACGCCCCCATCTCTATCGACATTTACGGCGCCAACGGCTGGTACCGTACCGGGGCCAGAACCGGTCAGGAAGTGGAGCTTTTGGCCCCCTATGTGGACGTGATCTGCCCCATGTATTATCCCAGCCATTTTGAGCAGACCTTTCTCGCCCAGGTCCCGGCGGAACTCCGGCCCTACCGGATCTATTACCAGGGGATTAAAAGAGCCGCCCTTATCGCCCGGAACAAAATTGTGGTACGGCCCTATGTGCAGGCATTTTTTCTTAACGTTGCCTATGACCGTACCTACTATAACGCCGATTATGTCCGCCGGGAGATTGAGGGGGTCCGCCATGCGGGAAATTCCGGCTTTACCTATTGGAACAACTCCGGCCGTTACGACGACATTCCCCTGGCCGGTGCCGGGAACGAAGCCCCCTAAGGAAGCACCGATTTATTCAATCGAGAATAAATCGGCGCTCCTTTAACGTAAGGTAAACAAAGTTTACCCTATTTGCGCAATGAAATGAGCAAATACATTAGGGAAACGCTATTAGCGTCAAGTTAATCAGCGTTTCCCTAAACATGGCCGGCCAGAAAGGCGGCGTCCGAATCCGTCAGGATTTTACCGTAGATACATTCAAAGAGAAACCTTACGTCCTCGGGGGCCATATCCAGGAAACGGCAGCCGAAATACCCCATGGAGTTTTCCTTATATTGCCGGACTATCTTGACGTTACATTGGATGGTCCGATTGGGGGCGATCATTTTGAGCGCCAGTTCACTGTCCGGCAGCAGGGTAACGGGAAGGGATGCAAGGGGATAGGCAAATAACATACCCGATGCGCTGATATCAATAACCGTACCTTTCAGGGGTTCATTTTTTAATCTACCCGACTCAAAGTACCCGTTCAGTTTTAAAGAAAAGGCAAAAATATGGGCGAATTGATAAAGAATATTTATGATCGAAAAATTAAAAGGAGGCATTCCTTCTTGATTGATCCACGCGTGGATATACCCGATTATATATTCCTGGAAAAGAATGGGAACCCAAACATCGGAAAGTATCCCGGCGTCAAATTTTGTTTTGATAAACCGGTCAAGGGTATCGTTCAAATAGTTTTCCCTCACACCGGTATCTTCCAGATATCGGAGGAACATTTCCTCGGTGATAAGCCTTTTTTGGGGATACGGATCGGTCTGGGGCAGTTTGGATAGGGGGGAAGGAAGGAAAATGGCCTTTCCGGTCTGGGCAAGGAGCCGTTCTTCAAGGGCGGTAGGTTTTACCCCCTTAAAAATTACCAGTTTATATCCGCTGGCGATATTTTTAACCCATTGGGCCAATTGCTTAATAAGCCCGGAGAAGTTGTTCGGATCCATCTGATTTATAAAATCGTCCAGTTCCACCGGTTCGTATTCAGACAGCTTGGGATAATGGAGGGAGTACCGATCCCCCAAAAAACTGAGCTGGATCTGGAGGTCCTGAGGACGGGTCACCCGGGAGTAGGATCGGATCAAATTTCTGAAGAGCGCTTCCGGTACATCCGTGATGATACTATTATCCTTAATGGCGGTTACCTTGACGGAAAAACTCATAAGCCGGCCCCGGTAATCAAACATAAGGTTCATCTTTTTTTTAGGTTTAAGTCCCTCCACCGGGTTATTCGATTGAAAATAAATTTCATTTTTAATCGGCCGGTTTACGGTAAGTACATATTCTGTACGGTTATTCAAATACATAAGGGGAATGTTTTCATCGTAAAGGGTCTTGAGTAAAAAATCTTTTTCAATATGTTGAATTGGCGTCGCCATTTTTACCCCTAAAAAAAACGTTCGTAAGGAGAGAAGTCGTATTTGTACGGTTCCTCACCTTCCCCAATAGCTTTTATGTTTTCTAATATAATTTCCTCAAGAAGCCAATTGTTATTTTCCTTACGAAGGTACAATTCCCCAGCCGCTGCCGCGGCGCTGCCGATAAACCGGAACAGAAAAGAGGTGCTTCCGTCGGGTTCTTCCTGCCCTCCCCCCAGGTGATATTTCCGGGGCCTAACCTGTTTGAGGGTTCCGAAAAAACCATCCCAAAAATCATTTCCCAATGGGGAAAGGAGCCGGGAATTTCTATTTTCGTAAAACAAAGCGGTCATAAGGCTCCGGGCAGAAACATAGGCGTCATCCGGGGCTTGCCCCCTGCCCAATTCACCGATGACGGCGTCCCGGGGATA
>JAITKD010000237.1 GCA_031278575.1 Spirochaetaceae bacterium
GATTGATCAGGGGCTTGAGGAACTTTCGGACAGCGAGATTCTCTTCAGCAAGATCAACCAGGTGGAAAATTACACCGACGACAAGATCGACGACCCCAAATCCAAACGGTATGCCGTGGTGGCAAAAACCGTGATGGAACGGATCAACGACCTCCGGGCGGAAATCGACCCCGAGTCCTTTGACGCCCTGAACGTCCGGGACAACATCAAAAAGATCGTGGACATTGAAAACATCCGGAACCGGGGTTTCAACACCGCCATCAACTCTATTACCTCGATCCTCGACACTTCACGGATGGGCTACCAGTACATCGAAAACCTCAAAAACGCCCGGGAACTGTTAATCCGGGAATACGAGGACACCGATTCGGTCCATCTCCCCGACGAACGGTACGAGATCCGTCTGCGGTATTACGACAACGCCCAGCTCATTGAGGAGCGGAAGTCTTATGACGTACAGATCAAAAGTTTTGAGACCGAGATACAGCACCTCTGGGACATTCTGGAAGTAATCTACCAGGATGCCAAGCGGGCCTTTAAGGTGAATGATTTTGAGGATCTGGCCAAAAAAAATAAAAACCGGATCCGCAAAATCATCAAATCCAAAAACGGCGAACCCCTCTATGAGGATATCGCCAAAGTCTGGGACGAAATTTCCTTTGTCCGCCCCGCGGAAACCGATGTGGAGCGGTTCAACCGCACCTACATCTATGAAAAAGACCGAATCCGCCGCCGGATCATCCTCATGCGGGATAAGATAAAGACCATGTACGATTACCTGTATCCCATTGAGCGGCGGGTTATGGAAGACCGCCTGAGCTGGCTGGAAAAAGAATATTACCGGTTTGATTATATGATCAACCCCTATCACGTTCAGCCCGGCCTGCTTCTGGATGTGGATATTACCTCCATCAAACGGAAAAAGGCGACCCTGGACGCCATGGCAAACGTCCTCAACGAGTTCCTCCACGGGGTGTCCAAAGGCTTCCAGGACGCGGCTTTCGCCTCCTTCAGCCGCCGCCGGTCCACCGTGCGGGAAGACATCAACCAGTCCTTCGGCGGCGCCGGGGGGGAAGAACGCGCCGCCCCGCCGCCCGCTTCGGCGTACCTGGACCTTATCAACTCCGGGGACAGCGCCGCCGGGGTTTCCGCCGGCGAGGAACCCAAGGCTATTCCCGCGGGGGGCAGGGGCCTGGTAAGCGCATCAAAACCGCGGGGCCGGTCTAAGGCCGCGGAAGGAGGAAAACGCCGGAGCCGGAAACCGGCCGGCGGCGCGCTTCGGGAAGTATAGTCTGATAAATAACCGTTACCCTGGGGGCTTCCGCTTCGTGTAAAAACTGAGCCGGAAAGCCCCCTTTTTCATCGGCCCATGGAGACGGCGCCTCCGGAACGTTCAGCCCTTTATTTTTTCCAGTATCTCGTTTATCACCCGGTCGGCGTCGGCGTAGGGCGCCTGGCAGGTTCCCACCTGATGATGGCCGCCGCCGCCGTATTCAAAGAGGAGTTTCCCCACATCCACGGCGGCGGTCCGATTGATAATGCTGTATCCCACGGTAATCGCCGCGTTGGCTTTGTTTTTCCCGTCCACCACCCATATAGAAATATTCTGTTCCGGGTAGAGGGTGTAGATTAAAAAGCGGTTCCCCGCGTAAATAGGATCCACTCCCCGGAGATCAATTACCAGGATTTTCCCTTCAACCCGGGCGTATTTGGCGACCATCTCCCGGAATAAGGAGTTTTGTTCAAAATAAATGTCAAGCCGCTCTTTCACATCGGGCATGACCAGAATTTCTTCAATGTTTTTTTCCGAACAGGCCAGGGCCAGTTTTTTCATCAGATCGTAATTGCTGATGGTAAAATTCCTGAACCGCCCCAATCCGGTCCGGGGATCCATAATAAAGCCCAGAAGTATCCAGCCCCGGGGGTTGAGTATCTCATCGGCGCTGAGGTCCCCGGAATCCACCTTATCCACATACCGGATCATTTCGGCGAAACGGCCCAATTCTTCATCCCCGCCGTAATAATCATAGACCACCCGGGCGCAGCTGGGGGCCACCCGGCTTACCCCCTCAAAATAAGCGTTTTTACCGAGCCGTTCGGTTTCACTGGAATGGTGATCGAACCAAAGTTTACAGCCTTTAATATACGGAATATTCGCTAAAATATCATTATCGGCAGCTTCCACCAGGCCGTCCTGGATATCCTTGGGATGAACAAATTTCCAATCATCAATCAATCCTAAGTATACCAGAAGCGCTCCGCACGCCAACCCATCAAAATCAGATCTGGTAAGTAGTCTCATAACACACCTTCCCTTCAAGAATTGTAACATAACCCCATATATATTTATACCATCTTTTGCCCGGATTCATTATATTTTAAGTTATGTATTACATTAAAAAAGGCTTTTTTGCACAAAAAGTAACGCTTGTTTTTGGCATTGCCGCCCTGACGGCATATATTCTGGGTTGCAACATCGCGCCGAATTCCGTGGTTTTCGGCGATCTGGGAAAATCGTCGGACCCGGTTCCTTTCATGGAAACGGTCAGAACCGGGGTTTTGCCCAGCGGCCTCCGGTACTATATTCTGGAAAACGCCCGGCCCGAAAACCGGGCCTACCTGACCCTGGCGGTAAACGCCGGATCGGTGCTGGAAAAAGACGATGAGCAGGGCCTGGCCCATTTTGTGGAACACATGGCCTTTAACGGCACCGCCCGGTTCCCTGAATCGGAGTTAATCAATTACCTCCGGTCGCTGGGAATGCGTTTCGGGCCGGAGGTGAACGCCTATACCACCTACGACGAGACGGTCTTCGGCATTGAAGTGCCGGTGGAAACCGGTCCGGAGGGCGAAAAACGGATCCCCGATACGGCGCTGGCGGTGCTGGACGACTGGACCCGGGCCGTTACCTTTGATCCCAAAGACGTGGATGACGAGCGGCTGGTCATCATGGAGGAACACCGGGCATACCTGGGGGCCATGGAGCGGCTGCGGAAGCAGATTTTGCCCTTTCTCTTCCAGGGTTCCCCCTACGCGGACCGCTCCCCCATCGGCCTCCCGGAAATTATTCAGGGCGCCCCGGCTTCGCGGCTGGAAAACTTCTACAAAACATGGTACCGGGCCGACAATATGGCCCTGATCCTGGTGGGCGATTTTGACGGCGCCGCCATGGAGGCCTCCCTGGAGGCCCATTTTTCCATACCAAAACCCGCAAC